>NZ_JAMPKJ010000013.1 GCF_039962115.1 Funiculus sociatus GB2-C1
CAGGAATTAATCCCTAAACTTTGGAAGGATGCTTGTGTTGTTATGGATAATGCCAAAATCCATCAAGGAGAGATGGTAAGAGAATTTATAGAAAAAGCCGGAGCAAAACTCCTATACTTATCTCCTTACTCTCCTGAGTTTTCCCCAATTGAGAATTTTTGGTCAAAAGTCAAATCTATCTTGAGAAAGACAGCAGCAAGAACATATAAAGATTTAATTGATGCCATTGCCAACGCCATGCTTGAGGTGACTCAGGAAAATATCCGTAACTGGTTTACTCATTGTTGTTACTGTACCTCATGAGTGCGAGAATTGCTATAATACGAGATAAGCTTTAAAAACCGATTTTAATTAAGGATTATGCTAATTGTAAAAATAAGCACTTGTCCAGACAAATAAATAACCACCGCGAAGCGTTAAAATGATTTTTTTTAGTTGATATATTTACCCTTCCACTACATATTTACTACTACCTTAAAAATAATCCTCGTTCTTAGTCAGAAACTGGGAACGAAGTTATTAGAGGCGCTACCCCCTTCAATGGCTTAAAAAGTTAAAAATAATTGTAGGTTGGGCGAGGTTCCCAACCTACGCTAACCAGAAATGAAAAATTCTCGTTCCCAGCCAGAGAGGGGGAACAAGAATTTTTCATTTAGCGGATTTCTTGCCACAGAGAAAGGTACTTAAGGGCTGTAGATTGAGAGAGGGGATAGAGAAATTCGCTTTTCTCAAGAACCTGAGTATCTGGCAGTAACACTGAATTTGTCTGTAAAGATTTTGGTAACTCAGATCGATTCATGCCTGTGATAATTGGTGAGGCGGCGCGAGTGAATAAAGAAATTTCCAGGGCTTGTTTTTGCTGCCAACAAAAATCAATCCATTGGTTTTGGAGAGAGGCGATATTTGCCGTATCTTCAGGCTTGGCAGCAGCAGGTCGCACCCACACATCTGCCCAGAGAGCGGTTCCTGACTGAGGAACTACGGCGGCGATGTTGCGATCGCTTTTTAAAACTGACAGCACATCAGTTGACCAACCCACCGCTAGCCAAGTGTCTCCTATAAGTAGGGGTTCCAGATAGGTATCGGAACTGTAAAGCTTAATCTGCCCTTTTAACTTAGCAAGAGCGTCTTTTAAGTCGGGAACTTTATCCAGGTTTTCCGTATTATAAGAATGGCCTAGCCGTTTTAAAGTTAGACCAATAACTTCTCGCGCCTGATCCAAAACAGAAATGCGATCGCGCAGTTCTTCTCGCCACAAATCCTGCCAATCTCTAGGCTCCCATCCCAAGGCCTTGAATTTATCGCGGCGATACACAATAACAGTGCTTCCCCAACGGTAAGGAGCGCCCCAAATCTTTCCCGAAGCGTCCAACTGTCCTTGTGCATTGCGTTTTACTAATTCTTGCCAAGGACGCGGTAACTGCTTCCATCCTGCTGTCTGTGTTGGCTCAATTGGTTGAATTAGCTTTTGTTCTATTGCTTGTGCTAACCAGTAATCTCCTAACGTCACTAAGTCAGCAATCACTGGTGTCTTTGTAATAAAGGGTATCCGCATCCAACCCTTTCCCGTCTCGTTTGGTTTGTGCCAAGTTTCCAGACGGGTAAATAACTCTTTTAATTGTGTTTCTGGCGTAAAATCCAGAGTAGCTGATTGCTTTAGGCTCTGGCGAAATTCATTTAATAGCTGAGCGGGAATGGAATTTTTCAGCAGTTTGACTCTTAAAGCTGGGTTTTGGGAACTCCCACAACTTGCAAGCAGCTGACTCATTGCCAGGGTTCCAGCACCCAGCAGAAAAGACCGTCGATTTATCATAAACTGTCGTGAAAACAGGGGCTAGAAAGGCAAAATGCCTTTTTAATTTTTTCTTTTTAATTTTTTTGTCGGCGCTCTACCCCAAAGCCTACCAATTCAATAACCGTTGGTGGTTCGCCGTTTTGAGGGCGTTCGTAGGTAATAATCGTGCGTAAGCGGATATCATCCTCTACAATCCGCATTTGATCCACTGCTACGGAACGGCGATAGTAAGTTATCATTTCCAGGGTTTGGCGAGTAGGCTGATAGGTAAAGCGCCCCACAATCGCTCCTGGTTCTGAGTATCCCTCATCCCGCAGATAAAAACCCTCAATGACTTCTTCCCCGACGGGAACATCAGCGGCGATGGGTAGAGAAGGCTTTTTGGCTGGCGATTCTTCTGACACCACGTAAGCATCTGGCACAAATAGCGCCTTCAAACTCATCGCTACTTGTTCGCCCTTTTCCGAGATGGTATCAAACGCGATCGCAAACCCTGGACAGACATGATCATCTTCTTTCACCTGATCGGTGTCTACCTTAATTCCATTTAACGAGTAAAACTCGAAAGTTGGCTGCTTTTGTTCCAGCGTCAGGGGTTCTACCCGAAATTCTGTATAAGAGCGTTCCACCTGACCGCTTAAGACAGAATGATACGTTCTTTCGGTTGTCCATACTCCCGTGCAAGCGGTAAAAAACTCTCTTATGCTGAGCATTTTTTCTTCTAAATGGCTAAATTTACGTCAATAAAAAGGATTTTGCTTATTTGATTAAATTAACATAACTTTGTGTTCTTGTGTACAGACGATATTTATAACCTTCAATATTTTTGTGCCGCCGCCGGAACATCATACATAGCCCGCATTTTCATATTTACTGAGTATATTTTCTTACCATGCTTTTAGCTGAGAAATTTTTTAATGTTGAAGACAAAAATCAACCAAGATAGCCGTAAAAGAGCGGAATTTACCATAAAGCTTCCAAATCGCGAGTTTCCCAGTCATAATTTATTAATCGGGCAATCAAGAAATCGCTCAGCCATGTCTATCTAGATGCTGGATACAGCGTCTTACAGACGCTTAAGTCTTGGTAAAAAAATTCATCTTACCCAATAGTTAAATAATTGATAAGTAAAACCCTATTTGAACTGTTATTTCATAACATGAAGATCGGAGAAGTTACACACCTGGAAATTGCATGGATTCACTTCAAAAGCAAATTGTCGTTTTAAGTCATAAAGTTGATGTCGTGTACGAAATGCTCGAACAGATGAATCAGAAAGTCTCTGACTCTCTGTCGCAAACCAAGCAAGCGCCTGTCCAAGTTGGTACACCCCCGCCGATAGGAGCCAATAATAGCCGCTACTCGTATCAAAGCTACAGCAGTATGACTTCAGTGATGGAGCATAAAGATGTATTGGTTGATACCAATGGTTTAGACGGCAACTTCCAGAGTAGTGAAAAGGAATTGTCGCCGGAAATTCAAATACAACGCCTAACCGCACAACTTACAGCCGCTTATAATCGCATCGCCGCCTTGGAAGAACAGTTACTTTCTAAAAGAATCCACTCTTAACAGCAACAGTCAGAAGGATAAAGGTTAAATTTATACTTCATACTGAATACTCAATACTTCAACAACGTTCTATCAACGTTTCAATAGCATAGAGTAATTGCTTTTGGTGCCAGCCTTGGGTTAGTGTAGCTGCGATCGCGCATCCCCCTGCACCCATACCTTCTTTGACATATCCTTGCTCATAAGCCCTCAGTTGAGGGTAACGAGAAGCCGCAAAACTTAGCCCAGTAGCCATTAGGGAAACTGGGTTGATAGTTTTTGCTAATCCAACAGTGTCGCCCGTAGAGTCTTCTGCCACCCAGCGGGTTGTTCCTACCACTACTTGTTCTGGTTGCCAGGACAGGTTACATTGACGTGATATTGCCTGCATCAAGGCATACACAGCCAGCATCTGCGTCCCACCAGCAAGCAAAACACCGCAGCTACGACTAGCAGCGATCGCCATCCCCGCCGCCACAACTTGCATCGGATCTCCAATTGCCGCCACCAGCTGCAAAGGGTCAATTGCTTCGCCGGGACTGGGGACTGGGGAAGAGAAGACAGCAACTTTTTTGTCTTCCCATTCCCCAATCCTCGCCGCTTGTAGCCCAGCTTGTACCACAGCCCACTTTTGGGAATGATTGCAACTGGGGTGGCTGCTGTTGACTTTACCAACAGCAGCGAAACCCAAGCCAGTTAAAACAGCCAAAGCCGTTGTGGTTCCCCCCACCACGCACTCGCCCAGAATTAAATACCCATTGGGAATATTTGCCGCCAGCTTTTCTCCCCACCTCAGCCCCTGCTGGAGCAGATGTTTTACTATTGTTAGTTCCAGGGCATTTCCTTGAGTGAGACACCGGGCTGGAAAGCCCCCTAAATCAATTGTTGGGACACTCGGTGGCTGGGGCAAACCTGCATTAAATAAATAAACTGGAATATTCAGACCCTCGATTGCAGCGCGAGAGATTAGCACTGGTGAAGCTCCCGCTTGCAGGGGAGGTAGAGGATATTGAGGCTGTTGGCGAGGGCCGTGATACAAAAATTCGGCATCTGCGATCGCAGTGTATCGCCGATCTTCTGGCGTTGCACCAGCCGCAGAAATGCCGGGGATCAAGGCGGTGTCAGTAAATCCTAAAATACAAGCAAACACCGCTGGCTGTCCTCGATATCGCTGGAGCCAGCGGTGTCCCTGTTCGTGTTGAGTGTAGACGTTAATGGGGATTGGGGATTGGGGATTGAGGATTGGGGATTGGGGATTGAGGATTGGGGATTGAGGATTGGGAAATCTCCCTTGTCTCTCTTCCCCAGTACCTTGTCCCCAGTCCCCAGTCCCTTGTCTTTCTTCTCCCATCATCCTTTATTCCTCGTAATCTAATAAAACTTGTACCCAGTTTGGCGGACGGGGGATTGGGTTGCCTAAGCGATCCAGTAGCACCAAAGCCACCAGATGCACCACGAATAGATAAATGATATTGCTCAGGATGACCATGCCGAATGCGATCGCTTGAACCACATAAAGACTCGGTTGGGCGAGCAACCCTAGCTTGACAAATATCCACTCTGCCAATTCCGTCACCTGGCTTGTTGTGTAAACCCAGAGGTCTTCGCCCAGTAAAATTGACAGCAGCCAAAACCGAAAAAAGAATCCAAACGTGCCAATAATCCCACCTATACCAATCGAGAACAGCCAGTTACTCCCGCGCCTCCACATAGCCCCCAGCTGGACACCCATCAAAGCATAGGGGATAACAAACAGAATGCTGCGGGTAGGCCCCATCAGCACCGACAACAGCAACCCAGTAACCAACGCCGCCATCCAAGCAGCGCGGTATCCCCAGCGCAAGTATGCCAAAGCAATTGGCACCGGGAAAAACATCCGCAACAGCGGCCCTAGGGGAAAGTAATAATTAATCAGCCAAATCAAGCTAGAGGTACTAGCTAAAAAGGCAGTTTCCACCAATATCAACGGAGACTTCGCACTCACCTTAACTTCAGAAAAATTGTCTGGTGGGGCGCTGGTTGTCCCTGTTGTTTCGCTTCTATCCGCATCCCCAGACATTTGTGGATTAAAGCTTTCAGGGCCAGTTGTACTTTGTCTTGCTGCGTTCGCCAGTCCGGTCGGCTGATTTTCCGTTTCCAGATCGCTGGGGCGATCGCCTTCACCGTCTTTAAAAGGATCGCTCATGCAAATTTTAAAACAGGCAGATTTTAATTTAACCTTTATCTAACTTTGAGGCGGATCGTTCCCTGGCACCATTGATGATTTTGCCGAAAAGCCAGATTTCTTATTGATAAATAGGGGATTGGGAACAAAGTTATGAGTTATAAGTTATTTATTTCCAACTTTTCGCCTCCTCACTCCCCATGCCTAAGTTTGCCTTACACGATTAATCGTTCCAAGGCTCCCATATCGGGAATACACAGGATATCGTGATCGCGCATAATCAGCCCTTTTTTCTCCAACTTTGTCAGTACCCGCGTCACTGTTTCCCGGGCCAGTCCGCTGAGACTACTCAACTCGCGATGAGGCAAATTCGGGATATTAATTCCTTTTTGGGCAGTTTTCCCCTGCCCTTCCGCGAGAAATAACAACGTATCGGCTACACGCGACATACTGTCCGATTCTCGCAACCGGAGACGACGGTTAACTTGACGCAGGCGTTTTGCCATCAGCTGAGCCAACCGCACGCCTGCTAGGGGTTCATTATTAATTAACTGAACGAAATCAGCAGCGGGCATACTGCCAATCGTCGTGGGAGTTAATGTGATCACATCCGTAGAACGAGGCACCTCATCGAGTGCTGCCATTTCGCCAAAGAGTTCTCCTTTCCCAAGAATGTTGAGAGTAACTTCTTTGCCATCAAGGTTGTAGGTACGAATTTTCGCCCAACCCTCCAAAATAAAATATACTGAGCCGCCCCAGTCGTTTTCCAGTAAAATCACCTGATTTGCTGGATGAGTACGAGTAACGACATGAGAAGTCGCCTTCTGCACAACAGTTTCTGGTAAGCCAGTAAACAAAGGAGCGGAGACAATCAACGAATTGAGATTAGAATTTGGGTCGCGGGAGTTGTATCTGTCTTCCATCGGGCCATCGCAAAAGTAAACGCTTTTAAACGGATAATTAGTGGCCCACTTTCATCGGGGCTAGCTGGTAGCGTTTTAACGCAGAGCAATAAGTAAGAGCTGGACTTTTCAGCAATACTGCCAGAATAGTACAGCAGGTGGCGTTGCCCCACTCGAAGACAATTTTGCTGGACAAGAGGCACGAAGGTGCCAATTCATTCCCAAGCAAGAGGCACCTATTTAGAAATGACTCTACCGTTATTATCCTCTCTACGGTAAACTCACTACCAGTTGCCGATCGTTCAAAAGCAAAACTCACATTCTACTCCAAACGCTTTATTTTATGGCGATCGCGTACTTGTTACGCGGTTGGCGGCACTTGAGGGCGATCGCTCCTGAATATATCTACATTTATAATTACCCGTTTTGAAATACTTCACCCGGTAGATGTAGAACTCTGTGAAATTTAGTTGTTGTCGCTCACGCAGTCTAACATTATAGCCAGTAGCAGTATAGTAGCTTTTGATAACTGGGCAATCGTTCTAGGCGGGGGTTCCCTTGTGACTCACGAAACAGATTCAATTTCAACAATCATCGCTGACATTGACAGCATCCTCCAAAAGGCCAGCTCCCGTCGTCCTTGGCTCAGATCGGTCGATGTCCAAGAGCAGCGGCGGCTTTTGGAGCAAGTTCGTAATTATTTAGCCGCACAACAGCAATCCAATGCTGTCGTTGAAGAGCAGCACCTCCAGCGATCGCAGGAAACGGGGCGGCAAATTGTGCAAGCGGTTGAGAAAGAGATGCACTCGTTGCGCTCTGGCTTAATTGGGCCTTTACAGGCGGAAATGGAGCGGCTGCGCCAGCAACGGGAGTCGCTAATTTCAGAAATTCGGCAGATGGAGAGTTCCCGGCTGCACTATCGAACTCTTACGCAGCAACAGGCATCCCAGCAGCAAATGATTTCCGAATTTTTGCAGGCGCTTTCTGGTCGCTTGCAGGAAACTCTGACGCAACAGATGGCTCAAAGCCTGACGAATCTAGAAGCCCAATTTATGAATTTGGCGTATACATCCCAACAAACGCCACCATCCGCCTCTGGCCCCGCTTACGACCGCAGCCAGATAAACAATCCAGCACCGCTACACCCACGCGAGCGCCTGGAACAGCTGCAAATGCTACAGGCACGATCCGATCAACTGTTGATCACGCTGGATTCTACTATTTGTTCCGTCTTCGAGACGCTACAGCGCAATATTCACAGCTATCAAGAGTCTTTGTTCCAAGGACTGGAGAAGATTCACAATTTGGGGCAGCAGAGTGAGGTCAGGTTTACCGAGTTGGTAAATCAGCTTAGCGAGCAGTTACAGCAAGAAGCCTCTACCATAATGCAATCCTCCTCTAGGCGGATTTCTGAATTGCAGTCACCGCCAGACGCGACGACAAGGCCGCAAAACCCAGGCAATCTGGAACCCAGGCAATCTGGAACCCAGCCACCTTGGAGAGAGGCAAATATTGCTCCGTTCTCGCCTTCGCAAAATTACAGAAGCTTCTCGCCTAATGCTGACAACCCTCCCACGCAACTACCGTATCCGGGTATTGAATTGCCAGCTAGATCGGTGGAACTGGTAGAGGAGCCAAGTCCGGAGGCGAATCCGACTATTAGCACTTGGGTTGTACAGGGACAGGAGCGATCGCCATCCGCAGCAGCCAACAGTGATGAAGGACTGATGGGGATGGATATATCCGCTCTAAATCTAGATAGTCTGGATGACGATGATATGACGACCCTCCTACAGCTGAGTGCTGTAAGTCCCGTGCCTCCTGAAACAAGGGAAGACGAAATAGACGATTTTTTTAATAGTTTGTTTGGTGCGGAACCGCTGAGTGAGACTGGGGTGGAAAAGTCACAACATACGGCCCAGGAAGAAGGAGAGAGGGGGAGACTGAGAGCAACAGAAAAATCTCCCGAATCTATTACAGAACCAACAATACAGTCTTTAGAAGATGCTTTGTTTGCCGGACTGATAGATGCGTCTAATGAGCCGACATTTGTACAGCCAGATCAGACAAGACCTTGGGACAATGCTTTGTTTCCGGAAGATTGGGAAGCAACCGTTTTTCAGATAGACACAGAAGCGATCGCACCCATCGCGGCAGATGAGCAAGAGCAACCCTCGAAAATTGCCAGCCGTTTGGGTGAAGAAATCTTTGCCGCCGAAACAAATTTAGCCGCCGATAGCGATGTTGAACCAGGGGATCTGGTCATCTCGTCGCTGGCTGATTTATTTCCGGAGGCGCTGACAGATGAATCCCTGACTTCTGCTATAGAAACTACCCTTCAAGAAACAACTCAAATTCAGGAAATAGAGCCAACCATACCTCAGCAAGCAATAGAGACAGAGACACCTAGCCTGTCTCCACTAGAAGATACCTACATTCCAGCTTCGCCAGACGAGGATCTGCTGGCAATAGATGCTTCTGCTAGCCAAACAGAAGAATTTTGGCTGGATCAAGAAACTTTGCAACTCCTGAGTGAAGACCTTTTTAGCTTCGAGACACCTACTAGCCGCCGAGAGCAACAAACAGAAATTCTGGAGACAGCTCAGCAGATCGGTGAGAATCTGTATAGATTAGAGGCACCTGATAGCGATTTCCTCCAACAAGAGGAGATTTTTGGAACCGAGTTAACCGGGGAATTGATGGCGCAGGAGCCTTTTACTCAAGAGGAACTGGCACTAAACGAAATCCAAAGGAGTGAAAATCAAGAAATTCAGTTATTTGAAGAAACTGTGGCAGACACAGCACTGGATGAAGTGTTGATGGAGGATTGGGACGATCTGAACTTGGATAGTTTTCCAGAAGATGTGTCTGCTGGTGTGCCAAATGAGCAGGCGCAGTCTCAAAGTGAAGCGTTACACCAAGAAGATTCCCCCAAACAGCCGGAGAAAACAGAACCATCTGTGTCTGAATGGGATGCGTCATTATACACTTGGGAACCGCTCTATCCACCTCCAGACACGGTGATTGGTTTGCTTCCTCCAGCTAAGGAATTAACAGTGGAGGAAGAACAGACAGCAGTACCAGAAAATGCGATCGCTGCTTGGGAGTTGTCAGAAACACCTGAATCAAATTCCAGCCAGCAAACATTCAATGAGTGGGATGAAGCGGTGGAATTATCTTTAGAAGAATTGAGTCGGGATCTGGAAACAGAAAACGCGATCGCTTCTGATGATGAATACTTAGCTTCTTGGGAGTTGTCAGAAACACCTGAATCAAATTCCAGCCAGCAAACATTCAATGGGTGGGATGAAGCTGTGGAATTATCTTTAGAAGAATTAAGTCGGGTGGAAACAGAAAACGTAATTCCTTCTGATTCTGATGATGAATACTTAGCCTCCTGGGATTGGGAAGAAACGCCAGAAAGCGATGGGGGAGAAACAACACAATCAGATGATATGGATTGGGAGTTGGAATTGTTACGCTTGGAGGAACTGATCGCACCCGATCAAGCGATCGCATCCCAAGAAGAATCCTTTGACGAAGCCTTTAACGAAGCTTTTGATAATGAGGCAACTCTAACGTCCGACGATTTGAATCTAGATATACCCCCATCGTCAGATTCTGAAAAAAAAAAACAAATAGTGACTCCGAATGAGGAAGCCGTAAGTAGGGAGGATGAAACAGATTTTTCGGTGGAAGCGATATTTGAATCTCAGATTTTTACCGATTTCATTCATCCTTCGTCCTTCAACCCGGTTCCTTTGATATCACCGCTTGCTGAACCAGCATTTCTGAAGAACCTCACTTTGCCAGATAGTGTGCCTCCGCCTCCCGTGGGGACAGACGCAGAGGGGTTCGGGGTAAAGGGTTTTAATGATGGAGAATTAACCGGATTTGATCTTAAAAGTCCTTCATCCTTAATCCTTCATCCTTTAAAAAAAGCCGCCTCGGAGGATGTCAGCAACTATACCTGGTATTTAGGAATTGACTTTGGGACAACTGGTGTTTCCGCAGTTTTGTTAAATTGCTCCACCGGCGAAAGATATCCTATTTATTGGATGAAATCCCAACAGCCAGAGTCAAACGAAACCAGCTTTCGTTTACCATCTGTAACCTACATAGGGCCAGAGGGGAATATTCCGGGATCATCAGTAGCAGCGATCGCTGTTGCTCCAACATCGGTTGCCAATAGTAAAGAAGGGATATTCATCCAAAACTTTAAGCCATACTTGAAAGTTGGAATTCCTTACTATTCTGTCTCCGGCAAAAACTGGGAGCCAATGTTGCAGTGGTCGCTTGACCAGCCAATTTCTTTGTGCTGGATTGGGCGCTCGTTGAAAGCTTTATTAGCTACTCTGACACCCCTACAAGGCGAGGAAAGCCCTCTATCTTCCTCAGAACAAGCTCCTTCATATTTAGTAGGTGCTGCTGGTCTAAAGCCATCTACGCTGAATGCAGCGATGAGCCGCTTAAGCGGTGCGATTGTGGGTTGCCCTGCCCAGTGGGGGGATACCTACCGCTTTAATATTCGGGAAGCCTTGCTGGAGGCGAAGCTGGTGGGGCATCCAGAGCAAATTTTCTTTCTTGAGGATGCGATCGCTACTGTGTTGGCAGGAATTGAAGGTGCGACACTCCCAGAAGTACCCTGGCGAGGCCCCACTTTAGCAATCAATGCTGGTGCCACCACAACAGAACTCGCTTTGGTAAATTTACCGGAAAATCTGGAAGATTTAGCTCATTCCGACTTTGCTTGTCAAAGTTTTGCCTATGCGGGTAATGCGATTGACCAAGACATTATCTGTCAATTGCTTTTGCAGGATGAAGGCAGCAAAATAAAAGATAAATTAGAATCTTCATTTATTCTTCATTCTTCATCCCTCATCTTTCCTAAGGCGGGTGAACCAGATTTGGCGACACGCGATCGCTTATCATCGCTGTTGCAAAGTTCCCCTCTAGGACAAAAACTCCTAGAAGCCGCTAGTTATCTAAAACGGATTCTTCAACACCAAGATAGCTATACCCTGGAACTGGGCGAACATTCCTGCGTGGTGACGCGCCAAGACATAGAAAACCGGGTGTTCAAACCGTTTATTGAACAACTCAATCAGAAGCTAAATTCCCTGCTAATTCAGACAGGAATACGCGAATCAGGGATTAAGCAAATCATCTGTACTGGCGGAACTGCTGCCATCGGTGAAATCGCCCAATGGCTGCGTCAAAAATTACCAAAAGCAATCTTGATTCGGGACACAGATACAACATTTCGCGTCTGGTCAGGGGAACAAGCAACCCGAAGCTGTAGTCCGGTTGCCTACGGTTTGGCTACTTTACCGTTATATCCCCAACTGTTGGAACAACAAACGCAGCAGTACAGCGACTATTTTCTGCTTTTGGAACTTTTACGCGCACTGCCCTCCCAACCGCTTCCGGTTGAGGAAATTTTGCAGATACTAGAGTATCGCGGTATTAATACACGGGTTTGCTTTTCTCGCGTGATGGCACTTTTGGACGGTCAGATGCCTGCTGGTCTGGTGCCGTCACAAACCGCTTCGGGTTTACTGACTCCCGCCTCGGCACAAAATCCTGATTATCAGGCGATCGCTTCCGCACCTCTTTTCGAGAAAGAGGCGACGCAGCTTTATCGCATGAATGGGCAGCAAAGCGAGGCTTGGCGGCGTTACTTAAGTAGCGTTCTGGCTGGTACTCAGCAAAAACTGGACGACCCACTAGCCGTCAATTTGTTAGAACTGGCAATAATTTAGGGATTGGGGGCTGGGGACTAGGGACTAGGGACTGGGCAAGATTCTTACCAAATTCCAATTCCCAATTCCCAATCCCCAATTCCCAATCCCTACTTGCAACCCTAATATCATATCAATGCAGTTTTGTCAACCGCGTAAACACTAAATATATAAAAGCCGAATATCCTTAAAGATTCGGTGAAATAAGTGCTTTGGAGATTCCAAGTGGGAGGGGTGTTGCTTATATTGACATATAGAAAGCCCAAATTATAGAAACCAACTACAGAACTGTGATTACTACTTATCGCTTCCGAGAATCCAAAAAAGTTGCTTCGCCAGAAATGGATGAACTCTACTTAGTTGATTGTGAAAAACAAGCCGAACATCATCCATCGGTTACTAGCAAAGCGAAGCGCCTAATTGATATTTTAGGAGGCATGGTAGGTTTAGGGATTACGGCAGCGATCGCAATTCCAGTAGCGATCGCTATGCAACTCGATAACCCCGGCCCAGTATTTTACAGCCAGATTCGTTGCGGTCTGCACGGTCGCCAATTCCGCATCTGGAAATTTCGTTCTATGGTTGTTGGCGCAGAAAAGCTTCAGCATCTGGTGAAGAACCAGGCAAAAGGGCATATCTTTAAAAATGAAAATGACCCTCGCATTACCCGCGTGGGAAGATTTATGCGCCGAACTAGCTTAGACGAATTTCCTCAGTTTTGGAATGTTCTGATGGGGGATATGAGTCTGGTGGGAACCCGTCCACCTACAGTCAATGAAGTTAAGAACTACGACGGTCATCACTGGGAACGGTTAAATGTTAAGCCGGGAATTACTGGCGAATGGCAAGCTAACGGTCGTTCTACTGTAGAAGACTTTGAAGAAATTGTTCGTATGGACATCGACTACCAACGCAAGTGGTCTGTTATCTACGACATCAGCCTAATTTTCAAGACTGTAATGGCAGTTTTGGATAAGAAAGGCGCTTGCTAAAATTTTTTAGTTATGAATTGTAGAGACGCGATTAATCGCGTCTCTTGTTTTATGATGACGGTAGTAATTAATGGCTACCTCATAACTCATAACTATTGATGAATCTGCCTAACTGGATCACTTTATCTCGTTTGTTATCTCTACCATTTCTGCTCTATTTGCTGCAAAACCCAACAACTGAAACTCGCTGGATCAGTCTGGCAATTTTTCTGGTTGCGGCGGCTACAGATTGGCTGGATGGCTACTTAGCTCGTAAACTAAATCAAATTACAGATTTGGGTAAGTTTCTTGACCCTTTAGTTGATAAATTATTGGTGTTGGCTCCTTTACTGGCGCTGATTGGGTTAAATCAAGTTCCAGCATGGGGTGTATTTTTGATTTTGGGACGAGAGATCGCGATCGCAGGTTGGCGCGTTAACCAAACTACCATCACTGGTGCCAATATTTGGGGGAAGCTGAAAACAGTGAGTCAGATACTAGCGATCGCACTCCTCATCGCACCCCTACCTGACTCATGGCAAATTTACTCTTTGGTTGCCTTCTGGGTTTCTGTTGTCCTTACCTTGATTTCTGGCGCAATTTATGTGTTACCTCAAAAAAGCGCTCAACCGATAGGGTAGGGTTCTCGTTCCCAGGCCACAGCCCAGGAACGAGAATTAAATCAGGCTGCTTTTAAAATCTCATCATCAACTGAGAAATCTACCTCAGCCTTGTCGCGACCAGAGGCGAGATAATCATTTAAGAACGAGTCTTTCAGCCCAGAAATCAAGTCATATTCTGGATGCCAGCCTAGTTCAGTTTTGGCTTTATCAACTGAAGCGAAGAAATGCTGAGTTCTCATAGGAAAAGCCTTGCGCTTCCCAAAATCAAACTTTTTCGCGTCGTAATGGACAATTTGCAAATCTTGGTCTGACTTCCCAGCAGCAATAGCACAAGCACGCGCTAACCCATCAAAGGTGACATAGCGATCGCCTGACACATTATAAATCTGCCCGACTGCCTGAGATTTCCCTAAAATTGCTGCCATCGCCGCCGCTAAGTCTTTCACATGACCAAACTGGGTGATATGCAAGCCATTTCCGGGAATTGGAATCGGGCGATTCCGCACAATCCGATCGAAAAACCAAGCTTCCAAATCGTTGTAGTTCTGAGGCCCGTAAATATAAGTAGGACGAATAGATGTAACAGGTAATCCCTGTTGGGTGAGGTAAGCTTCTGTTTCAAACTTGCCCTTGTGACGACTTTTTGGATCGACAGCATCGCCTTCTACATGAGGCATTTGGTCTGACTTCAGATAAACACCAGCAGAACTCATGTAGACAAAATGCTGCACCCGGTCTTTAAATATTTCTGCTAAAGGTTGGGTGTCGCTTAATTCCCGCCCGTTGTTATCAAAGATAGCGTCAAAATTTTCTGAAGATAACTTTTCTTTTAGTTGCGAGGCATCAGTGCGATCGCCATGAATTTGTTTTAGACCTTCAACTGGTGCAGACTTGTTGCCGCGATTAAAAAGTACGACTTCATGCCCTTGCTCCACCAGCATTTTTGTTAGATAAACCCCAATGAACCGGGTTCCACCCATCATTAAAATTCGCATTCTGCACCATCCTCATTTTTTGCCAATTTGTCTGAAATTTTCCACGAACGTCCTTCACAGTGAACTTCATCGCCAATGATTTGAACGCCACGTCGTGCAATCGCAAATATTTCTTTTCTCTCTGAATCTGTTAAGTAGTCATCACCTTTACGGCCCATTGGACGCTTTCGAGGATCTCCCCCAGCATCTAGATAGCGTTGCCGAGATCGGGCAAAAAGTTCTTTTAATCTTTCGGACTCTTGTTTCTGGACTTCAGTCAGTTCTTTCATAGTTCCGATCTCCATCTCATAGGAACAATATCGCCATTTTGCAGGAGTCGGGCATAAGGTAATACAGAGCTTGGTGTTTCAATTACCCAAATTCCTGTTTCTTCATCATACACCGCATTGCTAAGTAGTTCTAAGGTGTCCAGAGCGTTAAGAATTAGATACTGTAATTCTGATGGTTCCACAAGTTGTTATTCTAAATTTTTGCCAAAACTCATCTTACAGTCTGAGTTGAGTGACAGCAATTTTGCCGGAAAAACAAACATCAACATCACTTCCGGGAGTGCGATCGCGTTTTTGATATTCTCCTACATAGTAAAAATCATCACCTTCAATTCGGTAATTTACTGGCAACGGTCGCTTACAGGGTTCGCAAAACACCACTTCTGGATCGGGATCTCCTGGTTCCAAATGTGGTAAATTGACGTTCCAAAAGCTTCCCGGTTCAATGGTACGAGTCAGTAAGTCTGCTAAAACTCCAGCTGTCCAACGCGCCGCCACATCCCAATCAACATTCCGCTTCCCTTTGCGATAATGAGAAACGGCAATTCCCGGAACTCGGTGCATCGCCGCTTCGCGCACAGCTGCCACGGTGCCTGAGATGTAAGAGTCAACTCCCAAGTTGCCTCCAGCATTGATGCCTGAAAGTACGAATTTGACATTTGGACATAAATGTGACAAGGCAATGCGAACGCAATCAGCGGGAGTGCCTGCGATCGCATATTCAACATTAGAGCGTCGCTTGAGATGAATCGCTCTAGTCGTCGTCACCTGATGACCGCAACCCGATAGATGGTCACAGGGAGCAACAATTACGCCATTGCCATTCATCGCCTTGTACAGCGCTCGGATACCAGGAGCGTCTATTCCGTCGTCGTTGGTGATAATGAACGTCATAGATTTTTGGAGAGTAGTGTTGTAGTGTTCTGCTAAGCCATACTAAAATCAGAACTATAAAAATAATTCAAGCGCTATCAAAGTAATTTATAGTTAAATTTTGTAAGATTATTCTATAGTGATAACACTCACCAGATACTTTTAGTATGCTTAATTCTTTACCCTTTGCTTACTTCCAAAACAAATTTGTGCCTTTTGCTGAGGCAAATATTTCCATCGCTACCCATGCTTTGCATTATGGAACTGGAGCCTTTGGAGGATTGCGCGGCATCCCCGATCCCCAAAATCCTCAACAAATTTTGCTGTTTAGATTAGACCGTCATTGTCAAAGATTGAGTCAGAGTGCTAAGTTTCTTCGCTACGATTTGCCAGCGGATAAAATCGAAAATACTATAGTCGATTTTGTCCGAGTTAATAAGCCAACTACGTCTTTTTATATTCGACCTTTTATCTACACCTCAGATATAGGTATTGCTCCCAGACTTCATAACATTGAAAAACAGTTTTTCGTTTATGGATTAGAGTTAGGAGATTATATGTCTCCTGAAGGAGTAAGCTGTCGCATTAGTTCTTGGTATCGACAAGAAGATCGCAGCTTTCCCCTGAAAGGTAAAATTACAGGAGCTTATATTACTTCTTCTCTGGCCAAAACTGAAGCTGTAGAATCCGGTTTTGACGAAGGGATTTTAATGAACTCTCAAGGCAAAGTCTGTGAAGCTTCGGGGATGAATATTTTTATTGTGAGAAATGGGCAACTAATTACCCCTGGAGTTGAACAAGATATTTTAGAAGGCATCACTAGAGATAGCATTCTCACAATCGCTCAAGATATGGGAATTAAAACTATAGAAAGACCCGTTGATAAATCTGAGCTTTTGATTGCTGACGAAGTGTTTTTAAGTGGAACGGCTGCTAAGATAACCCCAGTAAAAAGAATTGAAAACTACGAGTTATCAACAACTAGACCAATAACTGAAAAGCTTAGGGAGAAACTAACAGCAATTACAGAAAACCGAGACGATAATTACCGAGAATGGGTATACACAATTCCCCTTGAATAAACAATAACTATTCAAATTGGGGAGGGTGTGAATAATCGATATTAAAGATTGGTGGAAATTGCCTGAACGGGACAAGTAGGAATACACTGTTCGCAGACAATGCAGCGCGATCGCATAAACGTTAGCCGGAACGTCTGCGGATCTAAAGTAAGGGCTTCCGTAGGGCAAACACCAGTACAAAGTCCGCAGTCAACGCAGACATCTTCATCAATAACAATCTCCCGACTGGCAAAGGAAACGCTGATATCTTGCGATCGCATCCAATCAATCGCCGCATCCAGCGCATCAATATCGCCCAAAAGTTCCACTACCAGCTTACCAATTTGATTCGGTGCCACCTGAGCGCGAATAATATTCGCCGCCACATTAAAATCTTTAGCCAGTCGATAAGTCACTGGCATTTGTATTGCGCGTTTCGGAAAAGTCAGCGTTACTCGTTTTTTCACAGCAAAGGTAGCTTTGGAGAGAGTTGGTAAACTAAAGGAAGCTTATATACAAATCGTAAACAAAATCTTCAATGGCTGTGAATTCACCTGAAACAACTGTAACTCCCCAAACCCAGTCGCCAGCAGACGGCGGGAAACGCATCAGAAATTTCTTGATTGCAATGGTAGCAATTATCCTCACCGTTGCCCTATTTTTCGGACTGCGAACCGAGACAAGTTCAGTTTCCCTCGACGCACAGGCGCAAACATCCACACCGTTAGAAGTGGCTTTGAGTAATGGTAAGCCGACGCTAATGGAATTTTATGCCAACTGGTGTACTAGCTGTCAGGCGATGGCCAAGGATTTGGGTGAACTCAAACAAGAGTACGCGGACTGTGTGAACTTTGTGATGCTGAACGTGGATAATAACAAGTGGTTGCCAGAGATGCTGCGCTACCGAGTCGATGGCATTCCACATTTCGTGTATTTTGGGAAAAATGGGGAAGCGATCGCTCAAACCCTCGGTGAAATGCCTCGTCCCATCATGCAGGCAAATATTGAAGCCCTAGTTGCTGCCTTACCCCTACCTTATACCCAATCCGGGCAAGTATCCGCCTTTGAAGCGCCCGTCACGCCAGCAAAAGCCACCCCTGACGATCCTCGCAGCCACGGTAGTCAAGTCAAAAATTAAAAATGCAAAATGTTTAATTTTCCTCTAGGAGGATGACTAGGCTTACCGGTTTGGGTTATAAGCTATTTGCTGCATGAAGGATGGCAAATGACGAATCCACCGCCCCCCGATCCAAGATCCTCTCAACTAGGCTTTGATGAGTTGATAGGCATTGTTGTAGCCTTTGCCGCCATTGGCGCGATTTTATTTTGGGTGATAGGTAGAAAAGATGAAGGGTTGAATCTGACAGGCTTGCCGATTCCTAGCGCCACCGCGAGTCCCACGCCAGCAGCTCCACTAGCGCCCGTATTGCCACAGGAGTCGCCCCTTCCCCAAGCCATAGATCCCGCAACGCCAGAAGCCTCGGAAAGCCTCACCCCAGCCGTACCGATACCAGTAGACCCAACCGCGGCTTCGAGAACCATACCCTTAGCTCCCGCCCCAGTGGTTGTAGCTCCCGCCCCAGCGGTCGTAGCTCCTTCTCCAACTGCATCTGCGACTCCCTCCCCAACACCCACAGCTTCACCCCCAGCGAGGGCGCTCAACTTCACCGATATTCCTGCTAATTACTGGGCGCGTCCTTACATACAGGCAATGGCTCAGCGTAACATCGTCGCCGGTTTTACCGATCGCACTTTTCGCCCGGATAGACCGATAACTAGAGCCGAATTTGCTGCCATTTTGCAGAAGGCTTTTAACAAACAATCAGCTCAAAACGCACCTAATTTTAAAGATGTTCCAGCTGGGCTCTGGGCAAACGCAGCGATTAAGCAAGCTGCTACAACGGGTTTTTTAAAAGGGTATCCAAATAATATCTTTCTCCCCAATCAAGAAATTCCCAAAGCGCAAGTCTTCGTTGCCCTTGCCAGTGGCTTAGGGCTGGCACCACCGGCTAATGTTGCCCAAGTTTTACAGACTTATCAGGATGCTCCGCAGATTCCTAATTACGCCAAGCCAGGGGTCGCAGCAGCTACGGCATCGGGTCTTGTGGTAAATTACCCAAAAACCAACTTGCTAAAACCAACTCAGGCGGCTACGAGAGCTGAGGTTGCGGCTGCGATTTATCAAGCCTTAGCGCAAGCTGGAAGAGTGGAAAAGATTCCTTCTCAGTATCAAGTTCAAGTTCAGCCAAAATAATAATGGCTAATTGTTAAAGGAAACATTTCTCGTTTCCAGCCGGAGACTGGGAACGAGGAAAAATGCTGGGAGTTATAGGGTTTAGTTTTTGAAGTTGCGATCGCCTTCATACCCGGATATATCCGCAAGTTTCTGCAAAGCCAGCACACCTGTGTATTGCTTTCCCTGAATTTCCCAGGTGGGATAGCCTTCGATTTGAGCTTTTTTGCAGAGGTCTGGGCGTGGATTTTTACCGCCAGCATCGCACTCAATATAGTTTATTTGCTTCACTGCTTCTTCACCAAACATTTGCTTTTGATCCGTGCAGTGAGGACACCAGTAAGCACCGTAAAATTTCGCTCCAATTTTTTTGAGATGTTTGGCTAAACCCACCTCTGCTGAAATGGGAGGCGCGGCGGGTTGGCTTGGCGTAGTTTGTGATGCTACAGGTGGCTCCAGTAAGTCACACCCAGCCACTAGCGCCAGCAGCGCTATCGTTGTACTGCGGATTATGATTGAGCGAAGGTTGATTCTTTGAGGTTGCATGGCACGAGAGCGTAGGATGCGATATATTACGTCTTTGCTTTTAGTTATGAATAATTGTAGCCAACCCCAACAGCAGACAAAGCATTTTTAGTAAATGCGATCGCTAGAAGTAAAAAGGCGAAAATTAAGAATTTTGGCCTTTTTACTCCCCCTTTTGTAACCCGATTAGGGGGAGCGCATGAGAGCCTTTTTAGCGACCGTTATATGACCAATGTGGAGGATCGTTCAATAGCTTATACACACCATAAGAAGCACCAACATTGTGCAAAATAGTATTGCTGGCACCGTTAGTGGGAGCGCTGATATTAAAGATGGTTCCATCTCGTCTTTTAATTTTTAGGATACCATCCCAGGTAATATTCCAATCAATCGCTAACTTTTCAGTATGAAGAGATTTGAGAGCAACAGGATTACCACCAATCCCATAAGCATCTACCATCAATTCTGCTGCTTTCACCGACACCGCATTTGTGTAATGTACCCATTGAATATCAACTCCCGGAAAGCGCGGTACATCCTCTGCCCTAATACTTCCTCGTGAAATTCTAGCAGCATAGTGCATCAAATAAGCTCGTTGTGGAGGTCGATAAGTGGCGGCGATAATTGTTTGAGCGCCTGCGTCAATCATGGCTTTTTGAAATGCCAGTACCCTTTCGCGGAATGGAGAAGCTAAATCAGAAATAGACTTGCTTGTTGGAAAAAAGTCATACCAATGTTGTCCACTCAAACGAAATCTAATTCTTTTAGCATAGTTGTTGAGAATATCCATTGCTTCAGTAAAGTCTGCTCCCAGTTTCTGCTTAGTAGTTGCAGAAAGCAGCTCCTCTAATTCGCTACGCAAGCGCACATCTCTTTGTAGGTAAGCTTGAGCTAAGCCCTGCGTACTTCTGGCACCAAAGTCTCCGTCTAATCCCAAATCTGGAACCAAGATAGTATTCAAAGACTTTTGTAAATCTTTTACCTCTGCATCTCCAAAGCGCAGGTAAGCTAACAACAATGCCGTCGTAAGATTCGGAACTTTATAAATAAAGCCGTCGCTCAAAGCTTTGGTATAAGTTGTATTATCTACAACTCCAGTGACGGGCAAATTATTTCTTTGTTGATAGCTGCGGGTAGCGGTATCACTTATTTTGCCAAAGTCTCCATCAACAGTCCCAATCGGATATTGAGCTTCTTTCAAATAGCTCTGCCAAGCACTAACAGCTGAACCATTAGAGCCAATTTTGAGCGTAGGCAGTTTTAGAACACTGATATTGAAAGCCATAAATTTTACCTGAGTTGAACAGTAGTAGGATGGGTAATACCTTAACTCCCAATTTATGGGCGGTTGGCGGGACAAAACGTTAGTCGCTTTTTTCTAAGCTACCCCTTGAAAGAAGGGAGGTATTACCCCAGTAAAGTTGTACGCCGCTTTAACCTATTAATTTAACCCAGCCTTGAGGCCCCACAATGCCATCAGCAGTTAAGCCATTTTGTTTTTGAAATCTCTCAACTGCTGCCTCTGTACCAGGGCCAAAAACGCCATCTGTTTCTGCACCTATGCGGTATTGCAGGTATTTTACAGCTGTACCGCCAGCATGGTTTGCTCTTAGTATTGGCTTGGCAAGAATCTGATTAAGTGCAATCCACGTGGTAGGGCCAGCAATTCCATTTTCGGTGATGTCTACAATTGACTGAAACTTTTGGGTAGCTGCTCTAGTTTCATTGTCTATTGTTCCATCTTCTACCAACTTTTTGCCACTGCTATCTGTTATTTTTAACCTATTTAAGGTTTGCTGTAGTTTGATTATCTCGTTATCTTTAGCTGGGTTTGGAGCGGGAGGCGTTGGAGATTGTCCAGTTAATCCGGTAACAATAGCATTCGCCAAAGCTTCTGGATTGTACCGATTCATATCTTCTTGGTTGTCGCAGAAACAACACTCAAGCAGAATGGCGGGCATATTTGTATTTTTGATTACATACAAGTGTGAACCATCTTTAACGCCTCTGTTGAAATATCCCAATTTAACTATATTGTCTAGTATGGGCTGGGCAATCTTTCTGCCTGTATCGCTGGCTGCAAATACTTCCGTTCCCTTAGCTACACGGTTAAAAGCATTAAAGTGAATAGATACAAATAGGTTCACTCTATTAGCATTGGCTATATTGCATCTTTGCAATAAGGAATTGCCTACACTACTCGCGCTTTTAGGCTTGCATTCTACAACTTGATGTCCCTGAGATTTTAACTTAGATATAACTCTAGTTCCCACCTCTATTGTCATCACATCTTCAACTCTAATTCCTCTGGCTCCCGTGTCGGGAGAACAATTATGCCCAATATCAATTCCGTATTCCATTGCAGTTAGCTCCTTTTAGAGATGACAAGTTTTCTGTTGAACTAAGTTTGCGAAAGTTTGGGGCAACTTTTATAGTAAAACCTTTACCTTATTTTCTGTTCATTACTTTAACATAAAAGTCATATTTTGTTACAAAGAAAAGATTCAATTCGTAAAAATAGGTAGGACGAGAGATACGAGCGGTTAATAGGAAACCGCTGTTGGTTCATCAGGAAAAAAACGAATTTAAACTAATATTAAGTTCCGGATTTTATCTCATCGGTTGTGGATCATCCGGTAAGTGATGTTCGCTTTTTTTAATAAGGAGACTTTATGGCAGATGGAAAATCTCGGATGCGCGATCGCACGCCAGACGATGTAATTATTCAGTCAGAGGCGCGAAAACCCATTACAGATCCCAGCCTGGGCATTTCCGTTGAAGTGAATAGACAAGGCACTCCCAAGCATCGGCTGGTCACGATTGGGGACTCTCTCTCTCACGGCTTTCAAAGTGGGGCAATCTTTAATACTAGCCTCTCCTATCCGATGATGATTGCCAAGGAAATGGGCTGGTCTCACCAGATGCGTTATCCCACCTACGACGGGCCAGGAGACGGGTTTCCGCTGAACCTAGAAAATCTGGCTCGACAACTCGATCGGGAGTTTGGTGATATCAACTGGTTGGATTTCGCCCCAGCGCTGTTGTTTATACGCCACTACATGGACGATATAGAGGATTATTGGGAACGTGACGCAGGCTCCCGCTTCCCAATTCAACGTGGGATTAATCACAACCTGGCAGTCTATGGCTGGGATTTGCGGAATACCCTGTCGCGCACTGCGGACATTTGCCTAGACATCATTCGGAAAAATCCGCCCAAAGACGATTATCTCCGGCAGGTTGTTGAGTACCATAACGAACGCGCTGCCATCCGAGTTTTGAATTCGGCACGAGATGCACAAGGCAACGCGCTGACGCCACTGCAAGCGGCGGCAGCACTGGGCGCTGAGGGGACGCAAGAAAGTGGTGGAGACGGCATTGAAACGCTGCTTGTTATCATCGGTGGCAATAATGCGCTGGGTAGTATTCTGACATTCAAAGCGGCTTGGAGCAAAGAAGGCTATGACGATATGGCGGTAAACGATCGCTATACTGTCTGGCGTCCAATTCACTTTAAGGCTGAACTGGACAAGTTGGTTGAGGAAGTTAAGCAAATCCGCGCTCGCCATGTAATCTTGGCAACGGTTCCTCACGTCACCATTGTTCCTTTTGCCCGTGGTATCAATAAAAATGATGAGGGGAATAAAGCGAAACCGGGATCTCGATACTTCCCTTACTACTCCTTGCCTTGGCTTACCGAAGAAGAATTCGATCCCAATAAGCACCCGTACCTGACAGGGGAGGAGGCACGAGCAATTGATAGTGCCATCGACCAGTACAACGACTATATAACCGATGCGGTGCATCAGGCTCGACAGGAAGGCAGAGATTGGTATGTCTTTGAAATGGCTGGCTTGTTGGATCGCTTGGCATCCAGGCGCTATATTCAAGACCCGGAAGCCAGACCGACTTGGTGGGATGAAGTGGGTGGTCAGTACGAGTTGCCACCTGAGCTTCAGGCACTTTCACCCGTACCGGACTCCCGCTTTTTTAAATCTGATGCCACGGGTCGCACCCAAGGCGGCTTATTCTCTCTGGATGGCATTCATCCCACCACTATTGGCTACGGGATCATGGCGCAGGAGTTGATCGAGATTATGCACAAGAAGGCGGGTGTTAAGTTTTATGAAAGCGATGGGAAAATAGAGCGGACTGGTGACATCAAAGTTGATTTTAATCGCTTGATTGCCCTGGATACGCTAATTTCTAACCCGCCGCGATCGCTCTCTAATGCTCAGAGTTTAATCGGTTTGATTGACAAGAACTTTAATATCTTCAGCGGGATGCTCAGGGCTAGTTACTAAAACCAATCCGAGGGTCGGGGTGGGCTTGGGCGTCCCATCCCCAAGGTTCCTGCTTAAGATCGAGAGTAGGAACCTTTTAACTGTACGGCATGAAACGCATTGTTCTAATTGCTGGGTTTGAATCTTTCAACGCTGACCTGTACCGGAAAGGGGCTGATCTGGCACAAGCAAGCTGTCGGGAACTGGATATCCGTGTGTTTAGCGATCGCGCCCTCACGACGGAACCAGAAGCCGTAGAAGCCGCACTCCAGGGGGCAGATGTCTTCTTTGGCAGTCTGCTATTTGATTATGACCAAGTTTTGTGGTTGCGCGATCGCGCACAACACATCCCCATTCGCCTCGTCTTCGAGTCAGCCTTGGAATTGATGAGTCTTACCCAGTTGGGTGCCTTCAAAATTGGCGACAACCCCAAGGGAATGCCCAAACCTGTGAAATTTATTCTCGATAAATTCAGCAACGGGCGAGAAGAAGACAAACTTGCTGGTTATATTAGCTTTTTGAAAGTAGGGCCAAAATTATTAAAATTCGTGCCAGTGCAAAAAGTGCAAGACTTACGCAACTGGCTAATTATCTACGGTTATTGGAACGCTGGAGGAACAGAAAATGTTGCCTCTATGTTCTGGACTATAGCAGAGAAATATTTTGGGCTGAAGGTAGGAGAAATTCCGCCACCAATTGAAACCCCCAACATGGGATTACTGCATCCAGATTATCAAGGATTTTTTGAATCGCCAAAGGCATA
Organism: Funiculus sociatus GB2-C1; assembly: GCF_039962115.1. NCBI lineage: Bacteria > Bacillati > Cyanobacteriota > Cyanophyceae > Coleofasciculales > Coleofasciculaceae > Funiculus > Funiculus sociatus. Next base: position 24,750 of record NZ_JAMPKJ010000013.1, read on the forward strand.
TTTAGATTGGTATCAACGGGGCTGGGGACTGGGGAAGGGAGATTTCCCAATTCCCAATTCCCAATCCCCAATTCCCAATCCCCAATCCCCAGTTGTTGGAATTCTGCTTTATCGCAAACACGTAATTACAAAACAGCCTTACATTCCCCAGTTAATTCGCCAGTTTGAGAAAGCTGGATTAATACCTTTACCAATTTTTATCAACGGAGTTGAAGGCCATGTGGCGGTGCGAGATTGGATGACAACAAATTACGAAATCGCCCAACGAAAACTCGGTAATATTGAAACTCCTTCACTCTCCGATCAAGCAGTGCCAGTGGATGCAATTGTTTCTACAATTGGTTTTCCCCTCGTAGGTGGCCCTGCGGGGTCGATGGAAGCAGGGCGACAGGTAGAAGTAGCAAAACGCATTCTCACCGCCAAGAATGTACCTTATATCGTTGCCGCACCCCTACTAATTCAAGATATTCATTCTTGGACGCGGCAGGGTGTTGGCGGATTACAAAGTGTCGTTTTGTATGCCTTACCAGAACTCGACGGGGCGATTGATCCAGTTCCTCTCGGTGGTTTGGTTGGAGAAGATATTTACTTAATTCCAGAACGAGTCCAGCGGTTAATCGGAAGGTTGAAAAAATGGATTTCCTTGCGACAAAAGTCTACCGCTGAACGCAAAATTGCCATAATTTTGTATGGATTTCCGCCGGGATATGGTGCAACGGGTACAGCAGCTTTGTTGAATGTACCACGTAGTCTCCTTAAACTTCTCCATGCACTCAAAGACCAAGGTTACAACATTGGGGAATTACCAGAAGACGGCGAAGAATTAATTCGATTAGTGAAAAAAGCGGATGAGAACCCCACCCCAGCCCTCGCCGATGAAGGGGAAAAGGCAAGAAAAGGTTTAGAAGGGGTAAACACCGTCAACACTAAAACCCTAGAAAAATGGCTAGGATACCTACTTACCACCCGTATCGAAAAACAGTGGGAATCCCTCACTGGAACTGGCATCAAAACTTATGGAGATGAATTTCAAATTGGTGGGATACAACTAGGAAATATTTGGATAGGCGTACAGCCACCATTGGGTATTTCTGGCGATCCGATGCGGCTAATGTTTGAGCGAGATTTGACACCACATCCTCAATATGCTGCTTTTTACAAGTGGCTACAAAATGACTTTCAAGCTGATGCCATCGTTCATTTTGGAATGCACGGAACGGTTGAATGGTTGCCGGGATCTCCGCTGGGAAATACTGGTTATTCATGGTCAGATATTTTGTTAGGAAATGTGCCGAATCTATATGTATATGCGGCAAATAATCCTTCCGAATCAATTTTGGCGAAACGTCGCGGCTATGGGGTAATAATTTCTCACAATGTACCGCCTTATGGTCGGGCTGGGTTGTATAAGGAATTGGTGACATTGCGAGAATTAATCGCGGAATATCGAGAAGATACCGATAAAAATTACGTTCTCAAAGAAGCCATCTGCAAAAAGATTTTAGATATAGGTTTGGATGCAGATTGTCCCTTTGAGGATGCGAAACGTTTAGGAATTGCCTTTACTCCTGAAAATGCCAGGATGTTTAGTGCTGATGTCTTTAATAGTTATTTGGTGCGGTTGTACGAGTATCTGCAAGTTCTGGAAAATCGGCTTTTTTCATCTGGGTTGCATACGTTGGGTGAAGCGCCTAATTCAGAGGAGATGGTGTCGTACCTTGAGGCTTATTTTGGCGAGGAGTTATCAGAGGGTATTGTGCGCGGGATTGTAGAAGGAACTGAACCGCCGAGACCCCCAGAACGTAGAGAGAAGGAGGTTATACAGATTCGGGATTTGTTGATGCAAACTGGGGAAGAATTAAGGAATCTTATCAGAGGGCTTAATGGGGAATATATTCCGCCTGCACCGGGGGGAGATTTGTTAAGAGATGGTGCTGGTGTGTTGCCGACTGGTCGCAATATTCATGCTTTAGATCCTTATAGAATGCCTTCACCTGCGGCTTATGAAAGAGGTCGAGAAATTGCTAAAAAAATTATTGATCAACACTTTCAGGAAAATGGTAAATATCCGGAAACTGTGGCGGTGATGTTGTGGGGTTTGGATGCGATTAAAACTAAAGGTGAATCTCTGGGAATTTTGCTGGAATTAGTAGGCGCTGAACCTGTGAAAGAAGGAACTGGGCGAATTGTCCGTTACGAATTAAAGCCTTTATCCCAGTTAAATCATCCTCGTATCGATGTTTTAGGGAATCTTTCTGGCATTTTTCGCGATAGCTTTGTAAATATTATCGAACTACTTGATGATTTATTTCAACGTGCTGCTGATGCTGATGAACCGGAAGATAAAAACTTTGTTCGCAAGCACGTTTTAGCCTTAAAAGCCAAGGGTGTAGAGAATGTAACGGCGAGATTATTTTCTAATCCTGCGGGTGATTTTGGTTCTTTGGTAAACGATCAAGTTGTCGCTTCCAGTTGGGAATCAGGTGATGAGTTGGGCGATACTTGGCAAAGTCGAAATGTTTTTAGTTACGGTAGAAAAGATAAAGGTCAAGCTAGACCAGAGGTTTTGACGCAGTTGTTGGATAAATGCGATCGCATTGTCCAAGAAATCGACTCTGTAGAATATGGTATCACCGATATTCAAGAATATTACGCCAACACTGGCGGCTTGAAAAGGGCAGCAGAAAAACAACAAGGTAAAAAAGTTAACGCCAGTTTTGTCGAAAGTTTCTCGAAAGATACGACACCCCGCAAATTAGAAGATTTGCTGAGAATGGAGTATCGCACCAAGTTACTTAACCCGAAATGGGCGCAAGCAATGGCGAATCAAGGTTCAGGTGGTGCTTACGAAATCTCACAGCGCATGACAGCGTTAATTGGTTGGGGTGCTACTGCTGATTTTACCGATAATTGGGTTTACGACCAAGCAGCAGATACCTATGTTTTAGATGCAGAAATGGCGAATAAATTGCGAGAAGCCAATCCCGAAGCCTTCCGCAATATTGTCGGTAGGATGATAGAAGCAAATGGTCGCGGTTTCTGGCAACCTAATGAGGATAAATTACAGAAGTTACGCGAATTGTATGAATTATCGGAGGCAGAAATCGAAGGCGTGAGGGGTTAATTTTTGTAAACAATAGAATATTTACCAATTGAGTGTTGCTACTTTAGCATCTAGAGCTATAGCGGTTCTGGGTCAGATGAGGTACGCCCTAAAAGGGGAAAAGCTTTATATACGAAGTTCAGCTATACCTCACCAGCATAGGAAACGCTATATTTACTTTGTTGATTGAGGAAATTATTTTAATGAAAAGGTCTATTAGTAATACAGAGTCGTTAGAAGTAATTAGTGTACGTGGTGATAATTATGGCGATAATTACATATCATATGGCGATAATTACATATCAAAACTTGTTAAATATATTCCATCAGAAGTAATTGCACTTTATTTAACGCTAGACTCAATCTTACGTTCAGCTGGCGAATCCAATCAAACGATATAATGGATAATTTTTTTCGGTTTATTTATAGCAACTCCTTTTTATCTTTGGAGAGTTCAGAAAGTTGGGAATATATTGCAGCTTATAATATCTAGTTTAGCATTTACGGTATGGGTTATTACACTAGGCGGTCCTTTTGTTTATCTTGATGAGTATAAGCCACTTTATGGGGCACTATTACTCCCTATTTTCACATTTCTTATCCCAATTTTTGATATAGACTGAGCTGGTCAATAGGACAAAGGTTTAGAAGTAAAACCCTGAACAATAGTTTGCTTAATAACAAATTTCATCTAAATATGAGGTTAAATTTATAATAAATAATACTTCCTTACTTTTCTATAGCAGCGTTTAATTAGTAAGCAACTGCTAAAGATGTTTGTTTAAATCCCACATTTTTACAGATAGCTACTATCTACAGCATCGGCAAGAAATTGAGGTGTATTTGCAACAACGGCAAAAACGCACGCGTAAATGAAATACGCAAGCAAAACGAAGCTAAGTTTGACTCTCAAGGCGTGCGCGATCGCTTGCTGTCTCGCCGCACACAATAATCACTAATTCTTCGATTATTGAAGGGATGGGAGAAAGGCGCGATCGCCTTGAGATAAATTAAATGTCACAATTTAAGCTGTGACCGTTGAATCAGCAGGACACATCCATGAGTAATCCATCCCTTGAGAAGGAAATTATCAATCACCTAAATAAGCTGAATTTGCAGCAACAGCAGCAAGTGCTGGATTTTGCTCGATTTTTAGCAATGACAAAGCCTGCTGGTGTTCTAGGTAAAAAACTTTTACGTTTTGCTGGCGCTATCCCAGCAGATGACCTAAATCTTATGGCACAGGCAATAAAAGAAGGCTGCGAACAGGTAGATTTGAATGAATGGTAGGTTCCTGCTAGATACTAATATTGTCATTGCTCTCTTTGCACAAGACACTTTAGTTCAGCAGCACATAGCTGAGGCTGAGGCTGTATTTGTCGCAAGTATTGTGTTAGGGGAACTTTATTATGGCGCTCGAAAGTCGGCCCGTGTAGCACCTAACTTGGCACGAATAGATGAATTTGCAACTAGCAGTGCTGTACTGGTGTGTGACACAGCAACAGGACAACAGTATGGGCAAATAAAAAATATTTTAAGACAGAAAGGACGACCTATTCCTGAAAATGATATTTGGATTGCTGCTATTGCCCAGGAATACCAATTAACGTTGGTATCGCGTGATGAGCATTTCAGAGAAGTTGATGGGTTGTCAGTAATAAGGTGGTGATATTGGTTAGCTGTTGAAGGAGAAATGAAAGAAAGATGCGGTAGCGAAGCGATAGCGCTCTTAGCGCATCGCATCCTCTTTATCCCTAAGTAAATTTCCCATTCTCGTCATAGGATAACATTTGTTATACTCGCATTCGTTGATTCGGAACGGCGAGTAATTAGCTGTATTCAGGAAAGAGGAAATTCTAGAACTAAACTTATGTCTGACGAACCAAAAGCACAAGGATGGTTTCACACACTTCCGGGCATCATAACTTCAACGGCGGCGATTCTCACTGCTGTAACTGGCTTAGTTGTTGCGCTAAAACCATCTGATACTCCGCAGCCATCGCCAGCAGCGTCAATCTCGCCTTCACCAGCAGCGTCAACCCAAACAGTACAGTCACCAATTCCACAGTCATCAACTGTTGAACAAACTACTGATACACCTTCACAGGGAAAAGGAAAGGCGAAAAAAAAGGATAAAGACAAGTAGTTACAGTTGTTATTTATCGTTAGTCATTAGTTTAAGACTAATGACTAATGACTGGGATTTAGCGATCGCGTAGTTCGGTTTCCATCTTATCTAAATCTTCTCTGAGGAAAACTGTCATTTGACCGTTGTAAGCCTTACCTTCCTTGGTTTTGACAATTTCCATCCAGTAAGCAAATCTCTCTCCTAATCGTAATTGTCCCTGCTGCGCTCTCAAAAGTGGTAGTGCCTGACGACGAGATAAGTCTACACTTAGCGGCGTGGGATATTCATACACAAGCCTCGAACGGTCGTAATCTTGATAGATATCAGGGCCATAAATTACCCGCAAAGATTCCTTCAGGCGTTCGGGAGTAACGCCATTAATTTGGTCATAAAAATTAAAGCGTTCGCTGCGAATTGTGCCACGTTCTCTGATAGAAGTAATTCTGCCCGGCGGGAACACAGTTGCTTGAAAGGTAAATCTTTGGGCGGGCGTATTACTTTTTTGCACGATTAGCCCATCACCAACAGCAGGGCGAAGAGTGGGATTAGAATTAATCCAGGCAGTCACCTCTTCTGTTCTCTGTCCCGGTAAAGCATCGGCACGACTGGCTCCCAATGCTAGTAAAATTCCCAGGGATAAAACTGATAACAATTTGACGCTTTTCATCTAATCCTTCAAACTTTCCAAGAAAAAAAACAATCCATTAGTAGGACAAAGGCGACTTTAGTCGTTAGGCGTTGTTACTACTTCTAAGATGCCACGCTGGGGTCGATGGCGACCTTAATCACCTTACGATTCTTCATATCTTGGAATACTTGCTCTAAATTCTTTAAAGGCTGATGTTCGCTGATTAGCAACTCAAAGGGAATTGTCCGACTCGCCAACAAGGATAAAGCATCTCGGACATACTTTGGCGTGTTGTGAAAAACGCCTTTTAAAGTGAGTTCGCTGTAGTGTAGCTGCTCTGTATTTACAGTGATGGTGGTATCTCGCGGACAACCGCCGAATAAGTTTACGGTAGCACCGGGACGAGCAGATGCGATCGCGCTCTCCCAAACACTCGGCACACCCGTCGCCTCAATGACCACATCCGCACCCATGCCATCCGTTAGCTCTTTTACCACACTTGCTATATCTGCCTGCTTGTGGTAGTTAAACGTTTGAGTTGCCCCCAATTTTTTCCCAATCTGCAACCGCTGGTCATTGCCGCCAAATAGTATGACTTCCGCTGAAGAGTCAGATGCTAATTTGGCTACAAACATCAGCCCAATTGCCCCATCGCCCAACACTACTACCCTATCTCCAGGTTTCACATTAGAACGCGCTACCCCGTGCAGCACGCAAGCTAGAGGTTCAGTCATCGCCGCCAGCGCATCTGGCAAGTTTGCGGGAATCGGCAATAGGTTATGCTGCACAATCTGGGCGGGAATTTTTAGATATTCTGCAAAGGTGCCGTTATTCCAAGTTAAATTAGGGCAGAGAGAATATTCTTGACGTTGACAAAAAAAACAATTTGTGCAGGGAGCCGAGTTATTAGCAACTACGCGAACTCCTACCTGCCAAGCGCTAATACCTTCACCCACTGCCACAATCCGCCCAGCAGCCTCGTGACCAAACAAAGTGGGAGGTTTCAGCATTTTCGCATGACCTCCCCGCCGCCAAACCTTCAAGTCTGTCCCACAAGTTGTTGCCGCTGCTACTTGAATCACCACCTCACCAGCAGCTGGCGTAGGGTCAGCTACCCGTTCCAGGCGTAAATCCTCTTGTCCGTAAAGTACAGCCGCTAGCATTATGCTCTGCCCCTAACCGTGTCCTAGCTGATTTTATCAGGGCAGATTTAAAAAAGGTAAAAGGTAAAAACAAGAAATCATTCAGCATCAAGGATGAAAAGTATTCTGACCGTTATTGTTCATCCGTATACCTTGTGCCTTTTACCTTTTACTTTTTGCCTTACTTTAAGTATTTACAAGTTTTAAAGTCCGCGATAATTGAACGACTTTGACTTCCTTAGAGGGCGTCTTCTCGATAACTACGGGTAGCATTTCTTGACGACATGAGGTACAAAACCAATAAACACCATTTTGCCGCGCATGACGCAGGAGGGGGCTACCGCAACAATGACAAGTATTTAGTCGCATTTTATTAAACTCCCTATTTTAAAAACGTACACCACTGACTCAGTACCAACTCAAGCTAATGTATGATGGGATACCAATCTCAAAATGTTAAATTTATCTTAAGATACCCGACCAGCAAGAGTTTGGTTGACGGTAACATTTTATGGCGAGATACTGATGCCGTTACACAAAAAGTAGGCGGCGAAACTGGTGTCATAAATAAAGATAAAACCAAGCATTAAGTAAGCTCATCTATCCTGGGGATCATTTGGTAATGGTACGTTAGGCACTAAGAATGCAGCAAAACACCGAAAGGTCATCGGGATCAGGAAGTTAAATTAGGGTTGGTGCCAGGAGGATTCTAAACCGCCTGCTGGCGATCGCAAGAGACGAGTCGTACCCGTGGGGCATCCCCACCAGATAAAGGAGGCTTTTAGCAGTGCGAACAAGCGACGAAATCAAAGCAGAAATAGAAGGAAAATTCGGTTTTTTCCCCCCGTTTTTTGAACCTGCACTCGATACACCGCAGATTCTGGAAAATCTTTGGCAACAGACTCTATCGGCTTATGTCAATAATCCGCTGCCATCTTTATTCAAGGAAAAGCTTTTTGCTTACTTGTCGCGCTATTGCTCAGTTCCCTACTGCATCGTTTGCCATAGTTGTGCCTTGCGACCTTTAGGAATGACAGCCAAGGAATTGCTAAAACTACTGGAAACGCCACCACCTACGGGAAATCGGGAATCAGAAATCGAGAAGACAGAAGAATCTACCGCACTCCTCCAATCTGAGCAAAGCCTTTACGACTATGCGATTTTAATTTTCCTGAAGCCTGAGAGTGCAGCAGCTTATCGGAAGCAGTTGCGTCAGTTGCTAGGATTAACTAATTACGCTCACTTGGTGGCGTTTCTGGGTTACATCAAAATGTGCCACCAGTGGGTAGAAAGTTATCCAGAGCTGTCATATAAAGCTGACCTACGCGCTGAGTCTCATCTAACCGCCTTGTTGGAAGAGGAACCTGACTTGGCGGATTTCTTTGCTGACTACAACGAAAAAATTCAGCAGGAAAAACACAGACGAGAAAATTTACTAGCAGCTCAAATTTTAGAGTTGCAACAGGTGCAGGAGGCACTTTTCGAGAGCGAACAGCGCTTTCGGGCTACCTTTGAGCAAGCTGCTGTTGGCATTTCCCATGTGGGGATAGATGGTCGCTGGCTACGAGTTAACCAAAAGCTTTGCGAAATTGTGGGTTATACCCGCGAGGAACTGCTAAAGCTAACTTTTCAGGATATTACTCACCCGGAGGACTTGGAAGCAGACTTGGTATTAGCTAATCAATTGCTGGCTGGTGAAATAAAAACTTACTCAATGGAGAAGCGTTATCTTCGTAAAGATGGCTCAATCGTCTGGATTAATTTAACTGGGTCAATAGTAAGGGAACTGGGGGCTGGGGAACTGGGGACTGGGGACAAGGGACTGGGGACAAGGGACTGGGGACAAGGGACTGGGGACAAGGGACTGGGTAAGAGTCCTTCCAATCACCAATCACCAATCCCCAATTCCCAATCCCCAATCCCCAATTCCCAATCCCCAATCCCCAATTCCCAATCCCCAATCCCCAATTCCCAATCCCCAATTCCCAATCCCCAATCCCCAATTCCCAATTTCCCAACACCAAAATATTTCATTGGTGTGATTGAAGACATCAGCGATCGCGTCCAAGCCGAGCAGGAGCTGCGAGAATCGAAAGGAGAACTCCAGGCAATTTATGATGGCATGGTGGATGGACTGCTAATTACCGAGCGAGAGACAACAAAGTTTCTTCGTGCCAATGCCGCAATCTGTAATATGTTGGGATATTCAGAAAGCGAATTATTATCAATGTCTGTAAAGGATATTCATCCACCAGATCAGTTAGATTGTATCTGGGAAAAGTTTCAGGAAAAAGAAAAAGAAACGATTAGACATTGCAAAAATATTCCTTGCTTACGAAAAGACGGTAGTATGTTTTTTGCAGATATTGGCTCTAAAGTCATTATTTATAATCAGATTCCCTGCAATATCGCATTTTTTAGAGATATTACTGACCGCAAAGCCGCTGAAGAACAGTTAACGCAACGAGCCGAAGAGTTAGCGATCGCTAATACCCACTTGGAACAGTTTGCTTATATTGCTTCTCACGATTTGCAGGAACCTTTGCGAATGGTTGCCAGCTACACGCAGCTTTTGGCAAGACGCTATAAGGGCAAGCTGGATGATGATGCTGATGATTTCATTAGTTATGCGGTTGAAGGTGCTAACCGGATGCAACAGCTGATTAAAGACTTGCTGGCGTTTTACCAGGTGGGGCATCGGGCCGAAACATTTGAGGCGGTGAACTGCGAGAAAGTTTTGCTGTTAGCGATCGCAAATCTAACTGCTGCGATCGCCGAAAGTGGTGCAGTCGTGACTCACAATCCCCTGCCAGTGCTGCTAGGTAACGCTACTGGGCTGACGCAACTGTTGCAAAATTTAATTAGCAATGCTATCAAGTTCTCCCAGCAAAGCCCTCGGATTCATATCGAAGCTCGTTTGGGTGACAAGGAATGGGTGTTTTCTGTTAGGGATAATGGTATTGGCATCGATCCGCAGTACGCCGCGCGCATCTTTGTTATCTTTGGGCGCTTGCACACAAAATCTGACTATCCGGGAAATGGCATAGGACTGGCAATTTGCCAGAAAATTGTCAACAGGCATCAAGGTAAAATTTGGGTAGAGTCTGAGTTAGGCAAAGGTTCTACTTTCTATTTCACTCTTCCTATAATAAATTAGGGGTAAAAAATTGAAAAAAGGGAGAGTAACACCTCAAATAAATTTCGTTGCTAATGCTTTCCCCATTATTGACACGCCCAAGTATTTAAAATACATAGAATCACCATGCGACATGTTACATTACCATCTTGAATATTGTGTAATTAATCTAAAATTCATAACTGATAATTGGAATGCTGCTTAAAGAATATCTGACCATACCCAGGCTAAAACCCCTAGCAAAACAAGCGAAGTAAAGCCCATGCAGATCAAAGAACCCATCACCGTTTTGTTGGTGGAGGATAACGTTGGCGATGCCCGTTTGGTTCGGGAAATGTTGCGGGAAATGAATGCTACGCAGATAAAGCTGCTCCATGTAGTCAACCTGGAAGAGTGCCAGGTTTGCCTCGCCAAGCAGCGTAACCGTTCTGACCAAGAGAAGACAACGCCTTGTGTAGGGGTAATTTTGTTGGATTTGTCGTTACCGGATGGCAACGGGTTAGAAACGGTGATGCGAGTCCGCAGCGCGGCACCAGACATCCCGATTGTAGTCATGTCAGGACTAACTGATGAAGCGATCGCCCTCAAAGCTTTGCAAGAAGGAGCGCAAGATTATCTCGTAAAAGGTTATACAGACGGTCATGGGTTGATCCGTGCCGTAAGCTATGCCATTGAAAGACAGCGGATGCAACTACGACTCCAACAAACTCAGCAAGCGTTGCAACAGCAGCTGGAACGGGAAGCCTTAATAAACCGCATTACCACCGCCCTGAATTCCAATCTCGATCCTCAATTTGTCGTGCAGGAAATTGTCCGGCAAACTCTCGAACCGATGGGCGGCGATTTCTGCATGGTAGCCCGCGACTTGCCTGAATCAAAACAATTTTTAATTGAAGCCGAATATTGGTCTGATTTGTCAGAGGGCGACCAAAGGCGAAATTTCCTAGCTTGGCAGGGAAAAACGCTGCTCTTTGAAGGTTGGCAAACGGTGAGAGACGAGTTACTACAAAATCGTCCTGTGACAATTCAAAATGAAAAAATAAAAATAAAAAATGCGGAAATTTTGAATGGTGAATCTTCAGTTTTGAATATTCCAGCTGTCCTGATGGCTCCTATTTTTGTTAGGAACCAATACTACGGCAATCTAGTTGTCGGGTATATTCAGGGGGAAAATTCATTTAGTAACTCACAAATCCAGCTGCTGCAACAACTGGCACAGCAGACAGCGATCGCTCTTTACAATGCGCGAGAGCTAGAACAGTTAGAACACCTGGTGGAGGAGCGCACCCAGCAGCTAGGACGGGAAAAAGCCCTGGTAGAGGCAATCCTCAATTCAATTCAAGAGGGGATTGTTGTCAGTAAACCTGATGGTCAGGTGGTGATGTTGAATCCGGCAGGGTTACAAATATATGGTTTTGTAGGAGAAGTTGAAAAACCTAAACCTAAGACCGAATTAGCGCCTCACCTGGCTGAATATTTAGCTAAATTACAAATTCGCAATCCCGATGGTTCCTGCCCAACTCTTGAGGAACTACCTATCAGTAGAACAATTCGAGGAGAAATTTTTACCAATCACGAGCTAATTGTAGATTGTCCGAATGGGGAACAGAAGTGGGTGAGTCTTTCTGGATCGGCTGTCGTTGATGAAGCTGGGGAAGTTTTGCTGGCGGTGAATACAACGCGAGACATCACCAAAGGCAAACAGGCGGAGAAAGCACTGCGAGAATCAGAAACCAAATTTCGCACACTTTATGAATCAACCAGCGCCGCAGTCATGCTGCTGGATGAAAAAGGATTTTTCGATTGCAACAGCGCGACGCTAGAGTTATTAGGTTGCTCTGACTCAGAGGAGTTTTGCGGCAAACATCCCAGCGAATTTTCGCCACCGACTCAACCTAATGGTAACGACTCTTTTAGCCTTGCTTGTGATCGCATAGCCACTGCTTTAAGAGAAGGCAACTGTCGTTTTGATTGGATTCATCGGCGTAAAGATGGCACAGATTTCCCTACAGAAGTAATGCTAAGTGCAATCGAGTTGGGAAACCGGAAAGTGATACAAGCGGTAGTGTATGACATAAGCGATCGCATCCAGACAGAAATCGAATTGCGTCAAGCGTATGATGCAGCTGAAGCTGGAAGCCGCGCAAAAAGTGAATTTTTGGCAACGATCAGCCACGAACTGCGGACACCCCTCAACTCCATCTTGGGACTGTCTAACCTCCTGCTACAAGAAATATTTGGCACTCTCAATCAAAAACAAAAAGAATACGCTGCCTGCATTCATACCAGCGGCGAACATCTCTTGGCGCTGATTAACGATATCCTTGACCTTTCTAAAGTCGAAGCGGGCAAAGAACAACTCACTTTAACCCCTGTGAACGTCGAGAATTTGTGCGAATACGCACTAACAATTATGCGAGAGCAAGCCTTAGAAAGAGGACTGCAACTCACCTGCGAAATTGAGCCAAATGTTAATATCTGCCTAGCCGATGAGCGGCGTTTGAAGCAGATGTTGCTGAATTTGCTGTCTAATGCGATTAAGTTCACACCAGCAGGATCAGTAAACTTAATTGTACAAAAGCAGCCTGAAGGCATTGCATTTACCGTAGCAGATACGGGCATCGGCATTGCCCCAGAAAAGCTGCCGTTACTGTTTCAGCCATTTCGTCAATTGGACAGCGGACTAAACCGACAGTTTACAGGCACGGGTTTGGGGTTGTCTCTGACTCGCGGTTTAGCCCGACTTCATGGCGGAGATGTGAGAGTTTCTTCAACCCTAGGAAAAGGCAGTACATTTACCATTGATATACCGGATTTGAGCAGTGGTTCTTCATCTGTCATAAATTATCAATCATCAATCATCAATCAAGAATCATCAAGTAATGGACAAAAGCTTAAAAGTAATGAGCAAGGAAAAATTTTGATTGTAGAAGATGATAAAAACAGCGGGATGCTGTTGAATGATTATCTAAAATCTATTGGTTATACAGTAGAAATTTTAATAGATGGTGCAAATTTTATAAGCAGGGTGCAAACATTCAAGCCTCATCTAATTTTGTTGGATTTCAATTTACCAAATGGTATTACTGGATTGGATCTGCTGACACAATTGCGGCAGGAACCGGATATAGCAGAACTGCCTGTGGTGATAGTGACAGCGATGGCGATGGCAGATGATAAAGAGCGTTGTCTAAATGCTGGTGCCGACGATTATCTCAGCAAGCCAGTTGGTGTTCAACAACTGGAGTTAGTTTTAATGCGTTATTTCTAAAAAAGTAAAAGAAAAAAAAATATATGTTTTTTCCTTTTACTTTCTAATTTCCTGAACAATGTACCAAGCTTTTAAAAAATTGCCCTGCATGAGCGCTGCAACGCCGTTTAAGGCTTTAATTTCGAGTAGGTTAGGGTTGAGTGCCACAGCTGGCTTCAGCACGTTTTGAGCCTTTTTGGGATGCCATTCGTACAGATGGACAAAGGCAAGATAAGCATAAGCGTAGGGATTTTCAGAGTCTAACCGCACCACTCGTTCAAGGGATGCGATCGCGTCTTTAGCTTGTCGCTTCAAAACCCTTGACAAAGCCAGCGCATATGCCAAATCTCGGTTTGGTTCCCGTTGCAGCCGATACTCCAAAGCCAACTGCGCTTGCACCAGATAGTCTTGAATCGGGTCATACTGATTAATCCGCCCAGTTTCCGCAAAAATCTGCTCTAGGGCGGCTGTCCCTTGGGGTAAAGTAGCCGCTAAAGTCCGCAACTGAGTCCCCAAATCCAACTCAGGCGCAGGTGTAGCAGCAGCCGCAGCGTCAATCTTGAGAGTAACTGGCGGCACTTGTATGGGGTAAGTTTCACCAGTTTTTCGGTTCAGGTATGCCGCCTCCAGGGTGTAAATCCCAGCCGATGTATCAGCTTTTGGCAGCATTGCAGTCTGTTCCACTACTCGAAAACCTTTAGCTAATAATTTATCCGGCAGAATTTCTGGATATAAATTTCCCATCCCGATAGCGCGATCGTGTAACCATTGAGATTTTGGATTTTCCCTATTCTCTTCGCTTCGCCAAGTTAGCAAAACGATACCAGATTGCAACTGTTCCCAGGAACCAGTCCACTCGTAGGTTACAGGGACAGGCACCCCAGGAGGGGCAATTTCTGGCACTTTTACATTTACTAACTTGACTTTATTTTGTGGTTCCGATAGCGGTTGTACCTGTACGGGTGGCGATTTTTGATGATAAAGTTTCAGACTACTGTTTTCGGATAAATTCCAAGTTTTATGCAGCTGAAAATCTGAACCTTGCTCGACAGTTTGGACAATGGTAGCTTGAGCATCGGGAACAGATCCTTGCTTGCCCGTTTTAGTTAGGAACCAGGAAAGCGATCGCGCATCTTGAGCCACTTGCTTCTTTCTCGTCCCCACCTGTCGCCCGTAAACCTGAAAATTTTGCAGCGCACCGTAATAATTAAAATTGTGCTGATTAATATTGGCAGTCGATGGCAATACTCCCAACGTCGAACGCAAATAAGGCTCGGTTTGAATAATTTCTTTAATTACCTGTGGGTGAGGTAATTCTTTTTCTAAAAAAACTGGATGCTGAGCATAAGGGCTGAGGGCTTGCGTGAAATTTTTTCCTATCGTACCTTCCAGGGGAAACCAGTTAACAAACATCAGCAGCACTGCCAGACTAATCGTTACCCAACGGATGTAATTCCAACGACCAACCCATCGGGTCAAACCATAAGCCAGAAATAGCGCAACTACTGGCAAATAAGGCAACACATAGCGAGAATCTTTATTAATGTTTAGCGAACATAGCAAATAAGCTCCCACCCAAAAAACTACCAGCCAACCGATTTTGGATTTATTCTCGTTACCAAGCTGAGCCTTCTGATTGCTAAGTGCTGCGCGGCCCCAATAAATCAACAATCCTACAATCGGGACGAGCAACAAAGGCCAGGAAACATGATAAGGCAGAATTTTCCAATAATAAGTCCAAGCTTCTAGCGTATTCAGCGCCGGATCTCCTTCTGCGATCGCTGAATCCACCGTCGCCCGCTTCCCCGATGTCAGCATCAGCAACCAATTAGCGCGATACCAGGGAGCAAACACCAACACCGACAGCAACAACGAGAAAACCAGTTGAGCTAATCGTCCCCATGCTCGGTGCCGAATTACACCAACGCCCACCCACAGCAGCGGAGTCAACAGAAAAAACAGCGCCGTCTGCTTCACCATCAACGCCAGCCCCAAAGAAAGCCCAAAGACCGCCGCCCAAAACCACTCTCTTCTCTGCGTCCTCTGCGCCTCTGCGGTTCCAATACACCGCCACACCGTCAGACAGTAAAAACTCAACGCCACAACAGCCGTCAACGGAAAATCCAGCAGAAAATCCAGACGATACCGATAAAGGCCCGGTAACAACTGGCACAACCCAGCCGCCCATAAACCAACTTCAACGCTAAACAGCTGCACACCCAAACCATATACAGAAGCCAGCAGAATCGCACTAAATAGCAGATTCACCAACGTGGCACTATCTGGCCCCGTCCCAAAGAGATTCTGAACTATAGCCGTAGCAATATAGGTTAAAGGCGGCACTTTTGAGGAAAGTTGCCAAAAACTCTCCCACCATTCCCCAGAAAACCACTGGGGATGTTGTAGAGCTTTCCAATAATTTAAAGAGCCTGTCAAGTAATCTGCCTGATCCCAGGATGGCACCGAACGGTCAAGGGCAAACCAAATGCGATCGCATACCGCCCCAACCAGCCAAATTATCCCCAAAAGCAGTAGGGGCGACTCTTGTAGTCCCTTGTAAAACGGATTGCGTTTATCTTTATCAGCCACAAAACCTAGGTGGATTAGTCTAACATCTTCCTCATATTTACAATAAAAGCCAACTGTTTATAAAGCTCTGTTACTATTTTTCAAGCTTCCAAAGCGAATATTGACCTTCTTCTAGCAAATTTATTTTATAATTTTGCTCTTTCTCAAGTTTGCTTCGCCATTCTTTAGAAGGATCAAGGAGGAACACATCGCTAAAACCATCGGCCATCTTAGGTAGATTGGGTTCAGTTACTAATTGAAGTTTTACTTTTGGTTCTAGTAGATAGCTATACGATAGTATTTCACTTATATTATAGGAACGATTGGTGCTAATCAAAAGCGGTTTATTAGCTTTGTTAATTATCGGAGCTAGCTGGGGACTGTTAGTTGCCTTATGCCACGAAGTTTCAGTTATTGGCATAGATGCACACGACACGACTCCAGCTAAAAACAACCCAGTTGTTATCCCCTTCCATAACTGTTGCTGCGAACCCGAAAATATCTTGGTAGCAAGCAGATAAGCAACAGCTAGTTGAATGCCTAAATAGCAAGGGGTTAGATATCGAGCAATAGCCGAACGCTGTCCCCCAAAAATTAAATCTGGTAGAATTAAAGTTAAACCTGTAACGCCTATCAGCGTGAAAATAAATAACCAAACTCGGATTTGAGTTTGACGACATACAAAATATAAGGAATATATTGCCAAACTTAATAAAGCAATACTAAGTGGCCTTCCCAAATAACTTTCAAATTCAGCAATATTAAAATGCAAATCCAAGAACACGCTCTTGAAACCCCCAACCCACGCTCTAACTAAAGATAGAAAGGGCATTTCTTTAGCTGTCCAACTGGCGGCATCAACTTCGTGGATTTGAACTAGCCAAGGGATAAAACTTATCGAAGCTACAAGAGATGAAACTAGATATGCGATCGCGGTTTTATTCAAGCGAAAACGTTCAACCGCAATTACATATATCCCATGTCCAATCGCAATTAAAATAGAAAGCAAATACGTATAAAATCCTAATATCAAAGTTGCTGCATAAATCCCCCAACTAGATTTTGTTTTTAACCGCATTGCTCGCAGCAGTGCCGCACTGGATAATAAAATTGTCATCGTCCACATACTGTATTCTCGCGCTTCCTGTGCATAGAGTACGTGAAATGGTGAAACTGCTATCAGCGCCACAGCAATCCATCCTACCAGCGACGAATCAAATAGTTCTAAGCATAGCCAATAAATACAAGGCAACACCAACAAACTCATCACCGCAGATAAACTCCGGGTCGCCGCTACTGAATTACCAAATAAATGTACCCAAAATCTTCCCAGTATTACATAGAGTGGCGGATGTTGGGGGTCTTCTTTTATCAAAGATTGAATGCTATCTCCTAAACCTTTTTCAGGATTAATCTGTACATACTTTTGTAAATCTTCAATACCAATTACATTACCAGTGAAGGCTTCCCGAACTACTTCTTCCTTGGTGTAACCAGAAATTTGTAGTGAAGTCATGGCTTCATCTCGCCAGTAAACTTTTTTATCAAGATTAGAGAAGCGAAAGAATACGCCTAAAATTAATAAGATAATAATTAAAAACCTTAATCCTTTCGGTGGTAGCGCCCAATGCCTCAATCTATCTTTTTCATGAGATTTTCCTGCAACCTGCTTAACGCTTGTTTCGTTGATACCTGGTTGATAAACCATAAATGGAATCTCTTCAAAAAATATTTGAAATCTTCCGAAAGTTATTAGTTGTAACTCAATTCAAGCATCTAAATATAGATATTCATCGAACTTTAGATAGATGGTATTTTAAATAAAATTGTGCTTTCGGTAGATGAATTAACGGGACTCAGACAAAAACCGATAAAAAAACGGCTTCAAACCTAGATAGAGAAAGAGTTATAGCTCGAATGAGCATAAATTCAGTATTCATAAGGGCTTCAGGTATTTTTTAGTTATCGACCTCTTTTTCTTGCTCAGAGAGGTTTTCAGCTCTTAAAGGGACTAGAAAATGTGTAAGTCCCGCTAATTAAATTTAGATAATAAAAAAGAGCTGAGATTAAAGCAATCTCAGCTCTGACAAAGCTTGTAAGCTTAAGAAAATTTCAAAGGATTTTTTTTCTAAGCTACACAATATTAGCCTTAATCTACACCTTCAATTGGCGCAAAACCTTGGCGTTGGATATTTTCAGTGATTACGCGAGGTTCGAGGAATTGCAGCAAGTAGTCGGGGCCGCCAGCCTTGGAACCAACACCGGAAAGCTTGAAGCCGCCGAAGGGTTGCCTTGAGACAATCGCGCCAGTGATGCCACGATTAATGTAAAGGTTGCCGACTTCAAACTCAGCTTGCGCTTGTTCAATGTGGGAAGGTGTGCGGGAATACAAGCCGCCAGTCAGGGCAAAGTTGGTGTTATTGGCAACTGCGATCGCTTCCTCAAAATTCTTCACCCGCATTACTGCCACAACTGGCCCAAAAATTTCTTCTTGGACAATTGTCGCCTCTGGCGGTACTTCCGTAAAAATCGTAGGGCCGACAAAATAGCCGTTATCGGGGGAAGGCATTTCTAAAGCAAGTTTGGCTTCGGCGCGGCCTTTCTCGATATAGTCACGAATCCGGGCTTGAGCTGTCGCATCAATCACCGGGCCTACTTGCGTACTTGGCAAGTGGGCTTCCCCAACGTTGAGACTTCGCGTTGCTTCCACCAAACGCGCCACAAAAGCCTCATAAACTGGTTCCAGCACAATTACCCGCGAACAAGCTGAACACTTCTGTCCGCTGTAACCAAAAGCTGAATACACCACACCCGCAACAGCTTGGTCTAAATCGGCACTTTCATCTACGATGATGCCATTCTTGCCGCCCATCTCGGCAATTACCCGCTTCAAGTGTTTCTGTCCTGGTTGTAAAATCGCAGCATCGGCGTAGATCCGACAACCAACTTCTTGAGATCCGGTAAAGGCAATCAGGTGAACGTCGGGATGCTTCACCATGTAAGCACCAGCTTGGGAACCTCTCCCCGGTACGTATTGAAACACACCCTTCGGTATTCCCGCCTCAACCAAGATTTCCGTAATTTTGGCAGCAATTACAGAAGATGTTTCCGCAGGCTTGAGTAAAGTACAATTTCCCGTAACAAGCGCCGCCACGGCCATCCCTGTCGCGATCGCTATCGGGAAATTCCAAGGCGAAATCACCACCGTCACGCCTCGCGGCTGATAAATATAACGGTTGGTTTCCCCAGCAATATCGTAGTTATACCCTTCATCTAGCCGTTCCATTTCGTCGGCGTAGTAGCGACAAAAGTCAATCGCCTCCGAAACTTCCCCATCAGCTTCTCTTACCGCCTTGCCAACTTCCAACACCACCCAAGCTGATAATTCGGCGCGACGGAGTTCCATCAAATCTGCTGCTTTCCGCAACACTCCAGCCCGCTGCCTGACTGGTGTCTTCCGCCAACCGGGGAATGCTGCTTTTGCCGCTTGAATCGCTTGTTCTGCCTGTTCGATGCTAATCAGGCCGACTTTGCCAATAATTTCGCTGGGATTTGACGGGTTGACAGAATCAACTGTTTCTGATGTGTTTACATATTCGCCATTAATTAGCGGCAAATAAGTTTTACCCAGTTGTGGGCGCACAGTAGCATAAGCTTGTTGCGATCGCGCTCTCGCCTCAATTTCAGCATAATCTGTATCAGCCGCATTCGGGAACGCTCCGTTTGTCCCTACTCCCCCGTTGACGGTAGAGTTAGAGGGGGTAGGGGGTGCTAACAATTCTTCTACTGGGCGTTCTTCCAGATTTTGCCGTAAAAATGAACTATTAGCCGTATTTTCCAGCAAACGGCGAATTAAATAAGCCATTCCCGGTAGCAAGTCGCCATAAGGACAATAAACTCGCACTCGATAGCCTTTATCAACTAAAGATTTTGCAAGTTTATCGCCCATACCGTAGAGGACTTGCATTTCAAAGCGACGGCGGGGAACTTTCAGAGTTTCGGCGATCGCGATCGCCCGTGCTTGCGATCGCACGTTATGGCTGCCAATTGCCGAATAAAGATACTCGTGATTTTCCAGCAGCAGTTGGGTAATCTTCTCAAAATTGGCATCAGTTGCCGCTTTGTCGCTGTAAACTGGCACCGGCCAGTCCTTCTGCATCGATTTGATTGTCTCCTGATCCCAGTACGCGCCCTTCACCAAGCGCACCGTCAGGGGATAACCGCGTTCTTTTAGCCAGGGAATCAAATCTTTTACATCTTGTTCGCTGTCCCGCAGATACGCCTGAATTGTCATCCCGACATCGGTACGACTACGAAACTCATCTTCCAGCAACAGTTTTTTCAGGATAGACAGAGTAATGTCTTTGTAAGCATACTGTTCCATATCGAAGTGAACAGCAGCACCTAACTGTGCGGCGCGACGTAATAGGAGGCGGATGCGATCGCTTACTCGCTCCTCACTTCCTTTAGCATCTAACGGGTCAAACTGCGAGTAAAATGCGGTTAACTTAACAGATACTTGAACCTTGGGTAAATCTTCCCCATCTGCCCTGTCAATTGCCTCCACAGTTGACCAGGATTTAGCCGCATCCGTCAACTGCTCCATCAATTCCAAATAACGGTCAAGATAAGACTGCGCCTCAGCTTCGGTAATCACAGCCTCACCCAAAAGGTCAATGGTGAAAGCCATTTTTTGCTTCCGCAAACTCTCAACCGTCTTAATTACCTGCTTAATATTTTCCCCAGCAATGTACTTATGCGCCAAAGTTTCAACCGCTGTATTCACAGTTGTCGCCGCAACAGTACCAGGCATAGAATCTGGAGAAGCAAAGTTGAGCATCCCCTTGAGAGCAGTTGGTAGTTCAACCGACTCATCCCCTAGATATTCCTGCAAGTGACGCGCAACTTCTGGTTTGCTACGTAGTGCTGGCAAAGTATCAATAAAGCGAAACAACTGCACCCGCAAACCGGGGCTAGCCATCGCCCAAGCGAGTAATTTATCATCCCAGCGCATTTGGTCGCGCATTTGGGCAAAAAAGGATTTATTTTCTCTAGTTGCTGCCAACAGCTGTTTGGCAATTTCTTGGGTTTTTAATTCGTAACTGCTATCAGAAGATATTTGTACAACCACAGCTGGCAGACTCCTAATTCAAGATATAGCTTCACCTTGGGAAGCCTCTATCTTTTATTTTCTCGGTTTATTGCGTCATTGGCAGCAAATTTAGTTAGTTGTCAGTTGTCGATTGTCAATGACTCATAACTAATGACGCTTAACTGATGAAATATAGATCTCAATTGGGTGGAATATATTGCGGTTATAAAATTGCCGCCACCTTGGTTGGGACAATGCCATGCCCCAACAGATGTATCCCAGCCAACCCTTGATTGCTACAACAGACTACTCTAGCGGGTTTACCATACGACCCACGAATAGAATGCTCTCAGAGCGATTATCTCGAATCAAAAACAGAAACGGATGATCTGCCCGAAACTGCCCAGATCCGCCCCTGGCCATTAAAACACCTGTAGTCGCAGCTGCCTCAGTCCCCAACTCATCCACATCCACAAAAGTTTTGTGAATTACTTTCGAGATCGAGAGTCCTTTCTTGGGGCTGATACCAGAGAAATCGGCTGTTTTACTGAAAGCGATCGCCATTCCCATGCTTGAGAGTACATCGCTCAGCTCAATCCCTGAATCTACCTTGAACTTGGGTAGCCAAATCTTAACATTACCCCCATCTCGAACCGACGATAACCACTTCTGGAGGTTTTCTGGCGTTAGCTGCTGCTCTAGTTGTGCCACCCCATTAACTTTTTTCGGCAAGAGAATTACCATAGATATATCCGAATCAGCATAGGGCAGCTCCAAGAGTTGCAGCTCCTCTAAATCTGCAAAGGGAACCGCCGCTTCTTGGTACATCATCGGCACCTTGACTTGCTGAGTTTCCGTGACACTGAATGCTTCCTGTTTGGTATCTTTCGGGTTAAACTGACTTGCCCAAGCGCCCTTAAAGTAGATGGCGTTTGTCAATACCAGCTTCGTATTCGAGGAGAGAATGCCCTGTTCAATCAGGTTTTCAATCTTGTCTTGGGTCTTTTTTGCCACCCAGCTATTGATAGTGCGACGAGCCTGTTCAGTTGCACCAGCGAAGTCTACCTGCTCTAGCCCCGCCCCATAGTTATTCTGGCTAGTTTTGAGGAAGGCATCGCTGAACCCGTATCCCTTCTGACCCCAAAGCCGATTAGCAATGCTTAGTTGATACCCCTGGGGGTTACTAGAGATCAGTCTAGCTATGAGCGTGGCAAAACTCGAATGCAGGTTTTCTGGTTTCTCAGTGAAGTGGAGAACCTTAGCCATCTCCGTTGCCGTAGGGCCCCTAGCTCCGGCGTAGGTCATAGCTAGCGCTGTTGAGATGCTGTAGGGAGAGAAAAATAAATTCCCTTGTTGATTACGCAGCTTGTTATATAAGTCGAAGGCGAAGGCGTTGTTACCCTCTACCACAGTATTTACCTCAGCAGACAGCTCTTTTGTAGCTTGTCCACTTTCCGATGGGTTTTGGCTGATTATTATGGGAGTCCGAGGCTGAGGGCGAAGCTTTAAGGGCAGGGTAGCGGTAGCATCTGCATTGCCAGAGGAGGTTTTATTCCTCAGAGGGATACCAGGCTCACAAGCCAAAGCGGAACCAGCCAAAGCGGTCGTCAAACCTACTAAAGCGGCGGTGAAACCCGCGATGATCTGTTTCATGCTGCTTTCATGCAAAATGCCATATCAGTGCTTTGGAGAATGTAGCAGATGCTTATAGTTAACCTAGCCTAACCTATCTTTCATCCCACTAAACATCTGCCACAGAGGTTTGAAACCCCTGCTGCAAGCTGTTTGTACACCTTTGTTGGTTCTGATTGATTTAAAATATATAACTCAAAACTTAAAACGGATATTTCCTTTCTAAGGCGAGTAGGCTTGAGCAACAAGGAGCGGTTTTTGATGCCAGGGTAGGCTGGAGATGAGCCTTTGCTTGCGAACCGGAGGTAGATGCTATTCCCAAGATATGGCTCAAGTCTTAGAATTTAACAACCCACCATAGAAATAGTGGGAAATGATTGAAAAGCGAGCGATCGCATTTCCAAATCATCGCAAACCTTACTCAGAGCAGTGAGTCATCGAATTGATGATAGCTGACTCAAGTGGCGTATCCTTATAGCAATTAAACCCTGATTTTACTTCCTTGGAAGCCGCCGATATTCTCAATGTATCACGCCTATTTCCGATCGAGTTGCATACGTACAGAACTTTATTCTACCTTTATTTTAGCCCTGGTTTCTGTGAAAATTGCTTAATTTCTCTCTTGGCTGAGTTTGGTGCTTTCCCTAAACCACAAAAATAGATTCAATTTAAACTAAAAAATAAGGTTGCAAAAAACGGGTTTTTCTACTTCATTTTTATGCTTGCTGTAAAAGTCAAGCAGGCTTATTAACCGCCTGAATATTCTACACCTTGAACGAATCTCCAGCTTTTTTAGCTGCTCTAACAAAAAAAAGGCTTGCTGGCGGCAAGCCTTTTTTACTTCTTCCTTCGCGCTATAGAGCGCGATCGCTAATGTGTCTTTGCGGTGTTCCTAAAGTTGCTTCACCTCAGCAACCAGCTTCGCAACCACATCCCGCGCACTACCAAAAAGCATCATGGTTTTGTCTTTGTAGAAAAGCTCATTATCCACACCAGCAAAACCCGCACTCATCCCCCGCTTAATCACAATCGTGTGCTTCGCCTTATCTACTTCCAAAATCGGCATTCCGTAGATAGGACTTCCAGAATCGTGACGAGCAGATGGATTCACCACATCATTTGCCCCAATAACTAAGGCAACATCAGTCTGCTCAAACTGGGGATTAATATCATCCATGTCGTACAGCTGCGGATAAGGCACATTTGCCTCTGCCAATAGTACGTTCATGTGTCCAGGCATCCGCCCAGCAACTGGGTGAATCGCATACTTCACCTCAACGCCCAGCTTTTCCAAGCCGTCAGCTAACTCGCGGACAGCGTGCTGAGCTTGCGCCACCGCCATACCGTAGCCGGGAACAATCACGACAGAACGAGCATAGCCCAACATCATCGCCCCTTCTTCTGGATCGACGGTGCGGACAGATTTGTCGCCCCCTGCTGCTGCACCAGTACCGCCAGACGCGCCAGCTTTGCCAAAGGCACCGAATAGTACGCTTGGTAAAGAGCGGTTCATCGCCTTACACATAATCTCGGTAAGGATTAATCCAGATGCGCCCACCAAGGCACCAGCGATGATCAGCATATTGTTCATCACCACAAAACCTGCGGCTGCTGCTGCTACTCCGGATAGGGAGTTTAACAGGGAGATTACTACTGGCATATCGCCGCCGCCGATAGGAATGACGAACAGCACGCCCAATAGTAAGGAGATACCAACCATGCCCACGAATACGGGCAGGTTTTGCGGATCGATTAGCAGATAGGCAGTGGCAACAAAAAAGCCTGCCAAAAGGAGAGCATTAATTGGTTGCTGCAAGGGAAATGTAATTGGGCTACCGCTGATGAGTCCTTGCAATTTGGCAAAGGCAACCATACTGCCAGTGAAGGTGACACCGCCGATAAACACACTACTGATGATCGAGATGTTTGCATCAATGGGTATGGCTTGATGTCCCACTAACCGCCCAAATTCTGCCACGGCAACGAGGGCAGATGCAGCACCTCCTAATCCGTTGAGTAAACCGACCATTTGGGGCATATCGGTCATTTCTACTTTATAGGCTGCGATCGCTCCCAACACGGAACCAATCAGCAAACCCACCAAAATCATCTGGTAGTTCAACACTTGCCGATCCAGCAGCGTTGCCACCACCGCCAGCAGCATCCCTACAGCTGCCCATAAGTTGCCTTGACGAGCTGTTGCTGGCGAACCCAGTTTTTTCAAGCCCAAAATGAATAAAGATGCTGCGACTAAATAAGTCAGTTGTATTCCAGTTGGCAGAAAATCGGTCATATCAGTTGTTAGTTCTTACTTGAAGGATTGCTAATTGCTAATTGCTAATTGTTTTTTCCATTAGCTAGCCGCTTTTTTCTTAAACATTTGCAACATCCGATCTGTCACCAAGAAACCACCTACAACGTTAATGCTTGCCAGCACCACGGCTATCAAGCCCAAAATGACGCTTAGATTTGTGTCCCCCTCTCCAGAGACAAGCAGCGCCCCAATCACGGCAATTCCAGAAATCGCATTTGCCCCAGACATGAGGGGAGTATGGAGCGTTGGCGGCACTTTGTTGATAATTTCAAATCCAGTAAAAGATGCCAACACAAACACGAACAAAGCGGCAATCAATGCTTCTGTCATCAGTTCCCAAATCCTTTGATTAAACTCACATCTTGCACCAATCTGGATAAGAGGCTCTAGCCTCTATATTCTGGTTCCCAGCCTGGGACTGGGAACCAGAAATTCCTTGTTCCCAGTCCCCATTACTATGCGTTGACTGTTATTTGAGCGATCGCATCTTTTACCCGTTGATTGCGAATCTCTCCAGCATGGGCGACACAAGTGCTGTTGGTGATGTCATCTTCAAAATTCAACTGCAATGTACCGTCTTTAATCAGGTATTGCACCAAAGTCAAAACGTTTTTGGAATACATTTGACTGGCGTTAACTGGCAGAGATGAAGGTAAATTAATCGGCCCAATAATCGTCACGCCGTTCCGCTGGACATCTTTCCCTGCTTGGGTACAAGCGCAGTTTCCGCCTTGGTCGGCTGCCAAATCTACAATTACCGAACCAGGCTTCATTCGAGCTACCATTTCCTCAGTCACAAGTATGGGTGCTTTTCTACCCGGTACTTGGGCGGTGGTGATTACCACATCCGACTGGGCGACGTGTTCGGCTACGACTTCCTGAGTCCGCTGCTTGGATGCTTCAGAAACTTCTTTAGCATAGCCTCCAGCCGCCACAGTCTCTTCTTCCAGTTTGACTTCGACGAATTTGGCTCCCAAGCTTTGTACTTCTTCCTTCACCGCTGGGCGAATATCAAAAGCTTCTACTACAGCCCCAAGTCTTCTAGCGGTTGCGATCGCTTGCAGTCCTGCCACACCTGCGCCCATCACAAACACCTTTGCTGGTGCGATTGTACCTGCTGCTGTCGTCAACATCGGGAAAAACTTCGGCAAAGCCGCCGCCGCAATCAATACCGCCTTATAACCTGCCACCCCCGCCTGAGACGACAAAGCGTCCATGCTTTGCGCCCTACTGGTGCGGGGAATCATCTCCATACTGAAAGCTGTTACTTTCTGCTCGGCTAAACGTTGCATTAAGGTTGGGTTCCCTAGAGGATTGAGAAACCCAACCAAGGCGCTTCCTTCCTTCAGCTGGTGAACTTCATGCAATGCAGGCGGATTAACTTTTAGTAGGACATCTGCCTCACCCCACAAAGCCCCTGTATCGCCGACAATCTTTGCTCCGGCTGCTTCATAGGCTTCATTAGAGAAAAATGCCTGCTCGCCAGCACCCGCCTCTACCCATACTTCTAAACCCTGTTTTACCAACTTGCCTACAGTGTCAGGCACCAGAGCAACGCGATGTTCACCAACTTCAACTTCTTTAGCAACCGATATTCTCATGAATTCTCCCAATCAATTTTTCCAGCCCTTTGGAATCCTATGTTAATTCTTAAATCCCAATCCGTATCTTTAATTTTGTCTTATGAATTTGGATTGAGCGCGATCGCACATTCTTTGTAATATCCACACACTTCTAGACAATTTTAAAAAACTTTCATCTTAATGATGGAAAAGCTTGCCCTAAAAATTTTCGGTGGCTATTAGCTTCTGTGCCGTCAGTTAAGATTAATTGAAACCTCTGGTTGCTGTTGATTTTGTCAAATTTATTCAAAAAATTAAATAAAAAACTATACAATGGTATACATTAGTCAATAAAAAGATGGCTGTTAAGCGAGATCGGTGATGCAGCAGCTCTCTTCGCCATAGATGCTCATGCGCTTGGCCACCAAACAAAAATCTCCCACGTCCCCGCGTCCCCAACGGGAGGCACTTTTTATAAGCTTTCCGCGTCACAAGCACCGATTCATCAGGTATTGTGAAATACCTGATACAGTCAAAAACAGTAAAGTTTAGTAACGCCCAGCCCACTATCTCACTACCTACAGTTGAGGGAATCAGCCTATGTTGTCCATAAAATCCTCTACACGACGCCTCCTGACTGCTCTGGCGGCGACTGGTTGCTTGCTTGCGGGGTTTTCCACCCTGACTCAGGCGCAGAATCTGCCTGGATTAACCATCTTTAGTGGTGTAGAGCGGCAAAATCAATTGTCCTACTTTTTGGATTTCGGCGGTCAATCGGATAATTGGGATCGCTATCGGCTGAAGATTCCCGGCAAGAAAATGGAATTAGGCGCTGCCCAGTTTATCGTTTCTTATCCGGACTACTACAAAGGGAAGTTTGACACTAAAAGCATGGAGGTGCGTGTCAAAGGTAAAAAGTTTCCCATTCGGGAGGTTAACTGGGACAAAGAGAATCACAAGGTTCTAATTTATATGGAGGAGCCAGTTCCGGCTGGGAACAATGTAGAATTGGTGTTCTCTAACGTGAAGAACCCGCCTTTTGGGGGAGTTTATTATTTCAACGCTGCCATCCTCACTCCGGGTGATGTACCGTTGCCGCGTTACCTCGGCACCTGGATTTTGAGTATTAATTAACAACGGAAAAGCAACTTCTCTCACGTCCTTGGCGCAGGCAAGAGGACTGAGAGAGCAAATTATTGCAGGCATTTTGCCTGTATGGAGACAGCCTTCCAGCCATTGGGTAAAAGTCCCTCGCAGCGATTTGGTGCTAAGCTAGAGAATTGTGACTTTTTTTTACAGCATCAATTGCTATAGGAGTAATCACCGATGACTCAGCGGACTCTCGGCGGCACTAACCGCAAACAAAAAAGAACATCCGGTTTTCGGGCGCGGATGCGTACCACAAACGGTCAGAACGTTATCAAAGCCCGGAGAAAAAAAGGACGTTATCGCCTTAGCGTTTAGGAAGATGGAGGATGAAGGATGAATTAATTTCGCCTTCAACCTTCTCCAAGCCACCGAGGTAAGGAAGTTTCCAGTGGCATTATCGAAAGCAAATCGACTCCGGCATCGGCGAGATTTTACAGCCGTGTATCAGAGTGGAATGCGGCGCAATACCACTCACTTAACTTTACGAGCGCTAAGGTCGCCGCTTGGGGGCGCAACTGGTGTGGGAACTGGTAAGGTGCCGGCACGGATAGGAATATCTATCAGCTTAAAAGTCAGCAAACGAGCAGTAATCCGGAACCGCATCAAGCGACGAATTCGAGCAGCTTTTCGCTGTCTGTTGCCCCGACTATCGCCAGGCTGGAGGTTAGTAGTGGTGGTGCGACCGACAGCAGTTGAGTGCGATTATGGTCAAATTTTGCGAGAATTAGAGCAGTTGTTGGCACAAGCAGAGGTACTAGATGGCGATTAAAGAGGAAACCTTTTATGAAGGTGGGCCGCATATTGGCGATTTGATTATAAATATTCTGTTGGGATTCACAGTAATCTGTTTGCCGCTGACAGTAGGAGCGATTGTGCGATCGCTGTGGTTGCGCTACCGGATTACCGATCGCCGGATATCGGTGACGGGTGGTTGGATGGGGCGCGATCGCACCGACATCATCTACTCAGAAATCGTCAAGGCAGTTAAAGTTCCCAGAGGACTTGGACTCTGGGGTGACATGGTGCTAACCCTCAGAGATGGTAGCCGTCTAGAACTCAGATCCCTGCCTAGATTCCGGGAAATTTATGATTACATCACCGAGAATGTAGATGCCAGAACCGGGAAACCGGGTGGTTCCTCCAAGTCGTTAGGGTAGCATTCTTCCTTGCTGAAGAATTTTAGATGGAACATTTAAAATCTAAAATCAGCGCCAGGGAAGCTTTTGTAATGCTATACAACCCCCAAAACGAGAAACATTAGATAAATTTAGATTAGATTCACTTCAAGTTACTAGCGCCCTCTTTGACTCAGAACGAATGGACTTTGGTATCGGGTTTCTCTCCAATAATGTCATGCTGCCAATCCTGGATTTCTTCTACGGGATTGTGCCAAGCTATGGTCTCGCCATCGTGGCGCTGACACTTGTGATTCGCTTTGCACTCTATCCACTGAGTGCAGGCTCCATTCGCAATATGCGGCGGATGAAAGTTACTCAACCGCTGATGAAAAAGCGGCAAGAAGAGATTCAGAAACTCTACAAAGACGATCCGGCAAAACAGCAGGAAGAAATGAGCAAGCTGTTCAAAGAGTTTGGCAACCCTTTGGCAGGATGCTTCCCTGTGTTGGTGCAAATGCCAGTTCTGTTTGCCTTGTTCGCCACCTTGCGGGGTTCGCCGTTTTCTGATGTAAACTACTCCGTCAACCTGGAAATATTTCCTCAAGAACAAATTGAACGCATCCAACCGCAAGCTTTTGTAACCAAACCGCAAAACATTTACTTTACCGATGGCGTTCATGCTCCGATTGCAGCTTTGCTGCCTGGGGGCAATCGCCTTGCGATTGGGGAAAAAACCAAAGTAGAATTTCAAAGTGTTGAGGGAAAACCCCTGTCCCAACTACTCACCGACTATCCCGAAACCAAGCTGGTGCCTCATTGGAAGGTGACAAAAGGCGAGGATCGGGTGCGGTTGAATGAAGATGGCACCCTGGAAGCTTTACAGCCTGGGGAAGCAACTATTCAAGGAATAGTTCCGGGACTGGCGGCAGATAAGGGATTCCTATTTATTGATGCGCTTGGTCGTGTGGGCGCTTTTGATGACGACGGAACTATCCACTGGGATATCATCGGAATGGTGCTGTTTTTTGGCATCAGTTTGTATATCAACCAGGTTCTCTCTGGACAGAACAGCGGTTCAGGCGACGCAAACGCACAGCAAGCTACGGTAAACAAAATTACCCCAGTCCTGTTTTCGGGGATGTTTTTGTTCTTCCCCCTGCCAGCTGGAGTGCTGATGTACATGGTCATTGCCAACATTTTTCAGACCGCTCAGACATTTATTCTGTCGCGGGAACCACTGCCAGAAAATATCCAAAAAATGGTAGAGGTGCAAGAAAAAGAAACAGAAAAAGAAACAAAATCAAAGGAAAGAGAGGCACTTCCCTTTGAACCCGGTCGATCTAAGAAAAAAGCTTCGAGTTAGCCATGAGCGATCGCATAATGCAGCGGGGTCAACAGTGGCTGGAAGAACTTCTGCGGTTAGGGAAATTTCCCACAGGCGTTACAGTCGAAAAGCAAGCGATCGCGCCAGCAATTGACTCGCCAACAGAAGAATCAGGAGTAAGCTACTGGTTGACTATCGACGAAACAAAACTAACACCAGCACAAATTCAAGCCTTAATTGGCACTGAAGGTACAGCTCTTGATGCCATCCAGTATCTTGCTAATTCGATTTTGAACCTTGGGCAAGATCGGGAAAATCAAACAGCTTACACCATTGAACTCGACGGCTATCGGCAAAAGCGGCAAGCAGAACTACTGGAAATGGCTGAATATGCCGCAGGGCAGGTGCGCCAAACTGGTCAAGAATATGAAATGAAATCATTGTCTTCAGCCGAACGTCGTCAAGTTCATACCTATTTTCAAGAGAGCGAAGATTTAGAAACCTACAGTCGAGGCCAGGAGCCAGATCGAAGGTTGGTTGTGCGGCTGAGGAGTTAAAAATTAAAAATGAAAAATTAAAAACCTAAGTTTTTAATTTTTCATTTTTAATTTTGTAAGAAGGATGGCTGAATCACTATGAAGACGATTTATATTCCGGGATTGACAAAAGCGCCAGAGCGCACCGAAGTAATAGAAATTGATGAGTTTTTACCGGAACTGGAAACCTTAACCCCAGTGCGCGGCCAGATAAAAGTTACCCATCAAGGAAATTACCTTGAGGTTTCTGCTGTTGCAGAAGCAATTACCACGCTTACCTGCCACCGCTGCTTGCAACAGTATAACCACCGCCTAGCCCTTAATACCTCAGAAATGATTTGGCTAGATGAAGCGGCAGAAAAACCGGATAGCGGGCCTTTGGAAAGGGAGACACCGCTAGAAGATTTGGTGGAAATGCTGTCGCCATACGGTGATTTTCACCCCGACGTTTGGTTGTACGAACAGCTGTGTCTGGCAATTCCTCCCAGAAATCTCTGTGACAAAAACTGTTCGGGAATTCAAGCAGGCGATAAAAATGCCTCCGAAACGGCCTCAGATCGACGTTGGGAGGCTTTAGAAGCGCTCAAGAGACAACTGCCCAAATAGTCATTAGTCATTAGTTATTGGCTAATGGCTAATGGATTTAGAACAAGCGAGCAAATAGCCATTAGCCATTAGCATTGTTAACAACAATATGAGCTTCAGTGACGAGTTTGAACTGCTCCTACGCGCCCGTTATCCGGCAATTTATATTCCGACTCCCGAAGAGGAGCGAGTAGAAGCGGTGATCGCACAGTGCGCTCAACGAACGGGCGATCGCGCAGTCTATATCTGGGATTTTGTTGATGGCTACCAAGGCAACCCCAACGATGCTGGGTTCGGTCGTCGTAATCCCCTACAAGCATTAGAATTTGTAGAAAAATTACCCGCCTCCTCCCCTGCCATCTTCGTTTTGAGAGATTTTCACCGCTTTTTAGAAGATATTTCCGTCTCCAGAAAACTTCGGAATTTATCGCGGCGGCTGAAATCCCAGCCAAAAAACATTGTTATTGTGTCGCCGCAAGTTAATATTCCCTCAGACTTGGGTGAAGTTTTGACAGTCATAGAATTTCCCCTGCCAGCACCAGCAGAAATTAAGAACGAAGTAGAACGTCTGCTAGGTGCGACAGGTAAATCTCTCGGCGGCAAAGTCTTGGATGAACTGGTGCGTTCCTGCCAAGGTTTGTCAATGGATCGGATTCGACGGGTTTTGGCACGGGCGATCGCAACCCACGGCGAACTGCGTCCCGAAGACGTGGAACTGGTGCTAGAAGAAAAGCGTCAGAGCATTCGTCAGACGCAGATATTAGAGTTTTATCCGACAACCGAGAAAATTTCTGATATTGGCGGTTTAGATAACCTGAAAGACTGGCTGCTGCGGCGAGGCGGTGGCTTCTCAGAACGAGCTAGGCAATATGGTTTGCCTTATCCTAGAGGTTTACTGCTGGTGGGAATTCAGGGAACTGGGAAATCTCTAACAGCAAAAGCGATCGCCCATCACTGGCACCTACCCCTATTGCGCCTAGACGTTGGGCGACTCTTTGGGGGATTGGTGGGAGAATCAGAATCTCGCACCAGACAGATGATTCAACTCGCAGAAGCCTTGGCTCCCTGTGTACTATGGATAGATGAAATTGACAAAGCCTTCTCTGGAATGGATGGTAAAGGAGATGCCGGAACCAGCAACCGCGTTTTTGGCACCTTTATTACCTGGCTAGCAGAAAAAACCTCACCAGTTTTCGTAGTTGCCACCGCTAACAATATTCAGGCTTTACCGCCGGAAATGCTCCGGAAAGGCAGATTTGATGAAATCTTTTTTGTCGGTTTGCCAGAAACAGAGGAACGTCGCGCCATTTTTGCGGTACACTTATCCCGACTGCGGCCTCACAACTTGAATAGCTACGATTTAGATCGGCTGGCATACGAGACACCGGACTTTTCCGGGGCAGAAATTGAGCAAACGCTTATAGAAGCAATGCACATTGGATTTAGCCAGAACCGAGACTTCACCGTAGATGATATTCTAGAAGCCGCCAGCCAGATTGTGCCTCTGGCGCGGACTGCAAGCGAGCAAATCCAGTTTCTGCAAGATTGGGCAGCCGCAGGTAAAGCCCGTATGGCTTCGAGACACTGTAGTTTGAGTAGTCGCTTTCATAAGTTGCAACAACCGGATTCACCCTCATGAGTTTTTCGGGGTTAGTAAAATTTTTAATCGGTTTTTTCCTGGCGATATCCCTTTTGGTGGTGGCTAGTGGTGCCACTGCTTATTACTTCCTGACTAAACTCTCAACACCGCCCGCGAAGCCGATGTATGCGAACGATAAATCGGTGCTGAAAGCCAAGGCAGCGGCGATCGCGTCCAAAAAACCAACACCAGCGTCCTCTGCTCCAGCCACTCCCACTCCTACAGCCTCGACTCCGCTAGAACCAGGAGCCTACATAGCCAGTGTCACCTGGCCAGAAGGCTTGAGTCTACGGGAGAACCCCAGTCTGGAAGCCAGCCGCGTTGGTGGGGTTGGATTCAATCAGCGAGTTGTGGTTATAAAAGAAAGTGACGATAAAAGGTGGCAGCAAGTACGCCTAGAAAATGGCGAACAACAAGGTTGGATCAAAGCTGGTAACGTTAAGCGAGTTGACTCAGAATAAACGTAGCAACCAGCAAATTTAAAATTTTCAATGGGGATTTTTCTCTCCCCGACGTAGCGCAGGCATCTTGGGTGCGCTACGTTGGGATATGGCATTGCCGCGTTCCTAAGAAATGAGCAGTATGTTAAGATTAGCTAAATTTTAATTGCCATATTCTGGCAACTTTTCCAGCAGGTAAAGAGCGGGTGGTAGGTTGAAAAACCATTACTTACAGCCATTTTCCACCTTACCGATGGATAACAAATTATGTATCACAAAAACTCTAACAAGAAACTGGGATCTGTTGTTATAGCAGGCTTGAGAAAAGAGAAGCTTCAGTTATTTGCCCCAAACTCAAGGTCAACATTCCCTAGCAGTTATGGTAATTACTGCTTTACCAGTGCTGCTTTCCTGAGTTTTTGATTCCAAGGGTTTAGTTTAAATGGGTGTGAATGGACAGCTTTTATCCAAAGTAACACCGTCAATTATCATTTTTAATAAACTATCCCTGAAGTAAGTAACTATAAACCCTTAAATTGTCGTAAAATAAGCCGAAAACAGCAGCTAAAACATCTATAAGGTGGATTAGCGGCTATTGGTTTTGGTTTTGCAGGACAATAATGGAAACCCTTGCATATCTTCATCTGGCAGTAGCCTACGAGGAAACTACAGACGCTGGTACTCCGCCTGTCCTGAAGAAGTTGAAACTTTTTGAGGGACTAAACTGGCATAAGCTTTCCAGCAAAGCGAGTATGTATATGCTGTCGCTGGCGCTGAATCTAGCTATCCTAAGCGCGATCGCCAGCGCTAGCGCCATGCAAATAGAGGACAGGGGTGCAGAAGTGACGGCGCTGCAAAATAACTTGATGGCAGCAAAATACTATAAAGGGCCTGTAACTGGATATTATGGCAAGTTAACCCAAGCTGCCGTAAAGCGGTTTCAGGCAGCTAATGACTTAGCCGCTGACGGCATAGCGGGTACGCAAACTCTAGCGGCGCTGAAGCGACACATGGAGGGCGGCAAAAAGAACAAAACCAAGCAGCCGGAAGGCTTGAGTGTCAGCGTGCGTGGACTGCGAATAGGCGACCGCGGTTCCGAAGTCATAGAAGCTCAGCAAAGGTTGAAAGCTGCCGGGTTCTACAAAGGCCCTATCGATGGGAAATATGGCGGGCAAACGGCCCGGGCGGTGAAGCGTTTTCAGGTAGAAAGAGGTTTACGTGTTGACGGCATTGTTGGGAAGGAAACCTGGTTTGCAGCCGCATACCTTGGAAGTTCAAATTCTCCCTACTTGGTGGTAGTCATCCCTGAAAGTGCCGAGACGCTTTTACAAGTGCGCCAATACGTGTCTAATGCGTATCCAAAGGATTCGAGGCAGGATGCAGATATTTATGCAGGGACATTTCCCAATCCGTCTAGCGCCGAAGGCCAAGCCGAAATGCTGCGATCGCGTGGGTTGCAAGCAAGGGTTGTTTACTTACCGTAGCAACTCTTAGGAATAGCTATTTGATGAATTTTTTCGGCTAGACTGGCGAGATAAATATACTGCAATAACCGTGGAAACCCTAGCATATCTTCATATTTCCTTAGCCTACGAGACACCCAAGGAACTGAGTTTTTCTCCTATCTGGAACAACCAGAAACTTTTTGCCGGACTGAATTGGAAAAAACTTTCTAGCAGAGCGAGTATTCATTTTCTATCGCTGGCCGTTTCCTTGGTGGTGTTGGGGATGGCTTCGGATGCGTTGGCACAGAGGGTGCTTCAGCAAGGAAGTAGAGATCCGGAGGTGGCAGAAGTCCAACGACGTTTGCAAGATTTGAACTACTTCAGGGGATCTATCACTGGCTTTTTTGGTTCGCAGACCAGAGCAGCTGTAATCGAATTCCAGAGAAATAATGGACTGGCACCGGATGGCGAGGTTGGTTCGGCAACCAGAGCAGCATTATTTAACGTTATGCGGCCCCAGAGCCAACAATACAATTTTGAGTTTGGAAATGACGCATTGCCGCGTCTCACAGACGATTCTTCTAATTTTGACAGACAATTAGATACAAACAACCTTGGTGAAAGAGACGTATTTCGAGAAGGCGATCGCGCTTTTAATCGGCGGGTTCAGCTACGGTTGAGACAGTTGCGTTACAACCCTGGCCCCATCGATGGAATTATTGGTCCACAAACCAGGCAGGCGATCAGGGACTTTCAAAGAGATAGGGATATATTCGCTGACGGTCGTCTCGATCGGGAAACTCTGGAGGAATTGGGAGTCCGTCGTGCTGTTGCTAGAAATCGTCCCCTTTCCTATGTAGTAATCGTACCAGGGAGCGAAAACGAACTGGATAATGTGCGCCAGTGTTTGCGTTTGCGTGTTGGTTCTGTGAATTTTAGGACAGATTCGAGATTAGGGAATTACGTTCAAACAGGCGCATTTCCTGACTACAACAGGGCTGAAAGTCAGTCCGAGTTTTTGCGCTCGTGTGGACTTGATGCACGGGTAGTCTACCGCCAATAGTAAAAATATGATAAGATTACCAGCCTATTAATCAACTAGCTAGACTGGCGGTAAAAAATATAAGATGCCAGAAAACTAAAGCTTCCTATTTGAATACAAGAATATCTTCAACCCGAAGCAGTGCTGAAAGGCAATATGCGCTTATACAATCTTATCGGCTGGATGCAGTGAAAGAGTCCCCCTGATAGTTACTATAAGTGTGTCTATTTGTTGAAATTGACCTGCTAAACTTGCTATCAAAAGAAGCCCTAGATAATTATGGAAACTCTTGCCTATATCCATCTTGCTCTTGCCTACGAGGAACCCGTCAACATCGAGCAAGTTTCTGCCCTCAATAGCCAGAAGTTTTTTCAGGGAATGGAATGCAAAAAGCTTTCCAGCACGGCGAGTATGTATATGCTATCGCTGGCAGTTAGCTTAAGCTATTTGGGAATGGCATCGGTCGCGTTGGCAACGCTTCAGCCTGGGGACAGTGGTTCAGAGGTAGTTACCCTCCAGCAACGTTTGCAACAGCTAGGCTACTTCAGGGCAAATGCCACTGGCAATTTTGGTCCCTTGACCACAGAGGCGGTGATCCAATTCCAAAAAGCTAAAGGACTAGCACCAGATGGCATTGTAGGGCCGCAAACTGAGGCAGCTTTAAGCATTCAAAGGAGGAACAACCAAACACAGGCAAGTAACCGTCAGCAGGTGAGCAACCGTCTGCTAGTTAACCGTCCGCAGGTGAACCGTCAACGGGCCAGCACTCGTCTGCAGGTGAGCAACCCTCCACAGGTGAGCAATCGTCGCCGTGGCGCTTTGCAGGAAGGGGACAAGGGTGCAGAGGTAGCCGCCCTCCAGCAGCAGTTGCAAAAACGGGGTTACTTGAAGGCAAATGCCACTGGCTATTATGGTCCGTTAACTAAAGCCGCCGTTACCCAATTTCAGAAAGTGGCGGGAATGCCTGTTGATGGCGTTGCAGGTACAGACACTCAGGCGGCTCTACTGGGTGTGGGAAATGGAGAGTTTCGGACTGCGGCAAAACCAGCCGTTGTTTCTACTGGCCCATTCGTGCAATTCGGTCAAACCAGCCAACAGGTAGCAGCCGTCCAGCGACAGCTGCGGCAAATGGAATACTATCAAGGTCGGTTAACTGGTTACTTCGACCAAGAAACTAAAGATGCTGTCACCAAGTTTCAGCAAGAACAACGCTTACCTGCTGATGGGGTTGTGGGGCCAAATACTTTAGCAGCATTACAGAAGGCAAGCGCAAAAGCAAGCGATCGCTCTAGTATGCTGTCCTTGCAAAAGCGTTTGAAAGAGAATGGCTTTTATAACGGCCCGTTAAATGGTGTTTTCGATAAGCAAACCAAAGCAGCTGTCGAAGCTGCACAGCGTGACTATGGACTCAGTGCTGATGACATTGTGAAGGGACGCTTCTAACTTTGGCGATTAGCTTTAAAAGCTAATCGCTCGTTTAGCGGCTGTTTTCCCATCGCTGTACTCCTACTGCCCGTATTTGCTTAAATTGGCAGTAACGCCCGCTGGCAAGAGGGACAGACGGCGTGAATCGTCAACTGACAGTCAAGCAGATGATACCCCTCTTTTTTGGCGGTTCGGGTGCCTGTTTTTAATATCGAGTCATTCTTGAATTCAATCGTCTTGTTACACCGAACACAGATCAAATGATGGTGGTGATGCGGGTAAGGTTGATTGAGTTCGTAATGCTTATGTCCTTCCGCCAGTTCTAGTTCGCGTAGGATTCCCAGCCGAGCCATTAACTTTAGAGTTCGGTAAATGGTGGATAGGCTTATATCCTCACTTTCGCTGTGCAGCAGCTCGTAAAGGTCTTCCGCACTGAGATGCTGACCTCTGGGGAGATGTTGAAAAACATTTAGGATAGTTTCCCGCTGGGGAGTTAAACGCCAGCCCCGCTCATTGAGTTCAGCCTTGAGGGAGGTTGCTGTATAAAATGACATATTTACCTTCTCAAGAAAGTAGCCCTATTGAGAAGGATAGCGAATTGCTAGAATATTTGCAACAAACTTATCTTATTGAGAATGATAATTAATAAGCAAAGCAGTCAAGAAGCAGGAAAGTATAGAAGGAAACAGGAAAAAGTAGAAGTAAAGAATTATGTCTTTTACATGATTGCCTTTTCACTTTTGACGAAACTACTTAAAAGGCAATCATGTAAAAGATAAAAGGTAAAAGGCAATCATAAAGAATTCGATGATT
The DNA here is from genome assembly GCF_039962115.1 of Funiculus sociatus GB2-C1. Classification (NCBI taxonomy): domain Bacteria; kingdom Bacillati; phylum Cyanobacteriota; class Cyanophyceae; order Coleofasciculales; family Coleofasciculaceae; genus Funiculus; species Funiculus sociatus. Next base: position 62,821 of record NZ_JAMPKJ010000013.1, read on the forward strand.
GCCTTTTACCTTTTATGTTCTTTTATCCTAAAGATTCGAGATAATCTCGCACGCGGTTGCGGCGCTTGGGTTGGCGCAACTTCTGTAAGGCTTTGGCTTCAATTTGCCGGACTCGTTCTCTAGATAAATCCAAAGCGCGACCAATTTCTGCCAAGGAATAAGGATGACCATCTCCCAAGCCAAACCGCATCTGAATCACATCTCTCTCTCTGCTGGTGAGATCGTCAAGCAAATTCTGCAAATCGCGGTGTAAAGCTTCTCGCATTAACACTTCTTCGGGAGAGATGCTATCTGTTTCTAGCAAGTCGCCTAGTTCAGTGTCTTTCTCCTTACCAACTTTAATTTCTAAAGAGACAGAGCGGGGGACGCGCAGCAAAACTTCCCGCACCTGTTCGGCTGTCATGTCTAACTCGTGACCGATATCTTCAATGGTGGCGGTGCGACCTTTTTCTTGAGAAATTTTTCGCTGAGCTTTCTTGATTTTGTTGAGCTTTTCGGTGATGTGAACTGGAAGGCGGATGGTGCGGCTTTGAGTAGCGATCGCGCGCGTAATCCCCTGACGAATCCACCAATAAGCATAGGTGCTAAACCGATAACCCTTTGTCGGATCGAACTTCTCTACCGCCCGTTCTAGTCCGAGAGTTCCTTCCTGAACTAAATCCAACAATTCCAAGCCGCGATTTTGATATTTTTTCGCCACCGACACGACCAAGCGCAAGTTAGCCTTGATCATGTGTTCTTTGGCGCGGATGCCAGTATTCTGAATCGCCTCTAGTTCCTCGACATTCAGAATAGCTATCTCTGCCCAGCGTCGCTTTCCTGCTGCCAAACTGGGCTTCAGGTTGCTTACTTCAATACCAGCTTCTGTCGCCCAGCGTTCCAAAGAAGGACGATGCCCTAGTTGAGAAGCCAGACGATCGTGAACATCAATCAGATGGACATAGGGTTTAATGACTTCATCACCCTTAGTCGCAGCCTCATTTCTCAACTCCAGCAAACGCATATGACGCTGGACTTTTTGAGCTTCCGAGACTTCTTCATCTCGCCCTAGTAAACGAACCCGACCAATTTCCTGAAGGTATAAGCGCACCAGATCGGTTGTACGACGACTGGCACTTGTTGGGGGGCGGGACTCGTCGAGTGGCTCATCAAGAGCGTCTATCATTTCGATCTCAGGCTCACTGAGATCGTCTACTGGTGGTCGATCGTCGTCGCCGTGACTTGACAGCCCAAAGCTGAAGTCAGGAGCGATCGCTTCAAATTCTGTCTCTGCATAGAAAGGGGTGGCTGGCATAGGGATCTCTCAATTGCGACCGGAATAATCTTTCAGTTAGTCACTACTTATTTAGGATTCCCATTCTCCAAGACGAAACTACTACTGCTTATTGTTCTTTTAATTACTTCTCGCACCCACAAACAGGGTTTCTATTTGACCCCGCTCCTCAGAAACCTAGTACACGCATCGCTATCAACTGCTGGCGCTGACACTAGGACAATTTGACTTCCAGAAACCCGTCTCCAGGAGGATTCAGATTTCTATCTTTAGGAGCTAGTATAAGCAGCTATCAATCCCAGAGTAGTGACTTGGGTCAATACGCTAGGTTAATCTACATCACTAGCGAGAGCATTTCCTGAAGAATTACCTATTCTTAGAAAGAATATTGTTCCCACAAGTTCCCTGACTGGGGATTGGGGGCTGGGGATTGGGGATTGGGAAAAGACCTTTTTTCAATCCAAAATCCAAAATCCTTAATGCAAAATCCAAAATCCTTGTATCGGATCACTCTGGCTTGCTGTCTCTAAGCATCAATGCCTCAACCGCAGAGAGCGGGGTAATTTCTCCTTGGAGTAGGCGGTAAACCTGGTAAGATATGGGAACAGAAATTCCTTCTGCGTTGGCTCTTTGAATCAAAACTGAGGTGGTGTTGACACCTTCAGCTGTCCCTTCCAAATCAGTTAGAACCTCTGAAAGCGTTTTGCCTTGAGCCAAAGAATAACCAACATGGTAATTGCGGCTGAGGCTGCTGTTGCAGGTGGCGAGTAAGTCCCCAAGTCCTGATAAACCATAAAACGTTTCAGTTTGTGCGCCCCAGTGGTTGCCGATGCGGATGATTTCGGTCAAGCCACGGGTTAATAAAGCGGCTTTGGCATTGGTTCCTAGTTGTAAACCGTCACAGGTGCCAGCAGCGATCGCCATGACGTTTTTCAGCGTACCACCCAGTTCGACTCCCAAAGGGTCAGCATTGGTATAAACCCGAAAACTTGGGGAAGAGAATACCGCTTGCACCGACGAGGCAGCGATCGCATCGGTGCTGGCTACCACGGTAGCTGCTGGCAACCCCTGTTGAATTTCTTTAGAAAGATTAGGGCCAGACAGAACAACAACCGGATTTGTAGGGAACGCCCCTTGCCAAATTTGCGAAGGTGTACTTGTGGTAGCTGGATCTAACCCTTTGGTCACTGTTACGAAGATGGTATCTGGGGAGACAAGCAAAGATTTTACTTGTGCCACCACCGAGGCGACACCTTTCATCGAGATGGCTGATAAAACAATATGTGCGCCCTCTAGAATGTCCTCTAGTAGCACAGAACCCTGACGCGACCACAAACGCACGTCATAGCCATTCTTAGACGCTAGAGATGCCAATGTTGTACCCCAGGCACCAGATCCCAGAATGACTATCGATTTTGGATTTTGGATTTTGGATTTTGGATTAATCACCGTTAGGGCGAAGCATTGCCAAGCAGAAATTTTAACTTATCCCAGCCAATTATCAGCAGCAATACTTCGCCTCTAGAAATTTAAAATTTGCTTCGGGGATAGCGTTGCATCAATTCGCGTACCTGTTCAGCATGATAAGAGCTACGGGTGAGGGGAGAGGCGACGACCTGCAAAAATCCCACCGATTCTCCAAACTGTCTCCAAGCGTCAAACTGGGCTGGTGTCACGAAGCTATCAACTTTCAAATGCTTCTGAGTGGGTTGCAGATATTGCCCGATAGTCAAGATATCGCAGTCTACATCGCGCAAATCCTGCATAACTTGCCGAATTTCGGCATCAGTTTCTCCCAGTCCCACCATTAAGCCAGATTTAGTATAAACCCAAGGTGCAATCTGACGAGTGAGACGCAACAATTCGAGCGATCGCACATAATTTCCTTGAGGACGCACCCGCCGATAAAGACTCGGAACTGTTTCTGTATTGTGATTCAGCACCTCTGGCGCAGCTTGCAGAATTTTCTCCAGCGCTTCCCAGTTACTACACAAGTCAGGAATCAGCACCTCAATTGTCGTTTTTGGCGAGGTGGCGCGAACCGCTTCAATGCAGCGAACAAACTGAGACGCACCACCATCTGGCAAATCGTCCCGGTTCACAGAAGTAATCACCACATGATTCAGTCGTAGCCGTCGCACAGCTTCCGCTAATCTTTCGGGTTCGGATGCGTCTAGCGGTTGCGGCTTCTTCTCAAAATCTATATCGCAGTAGGGACAAGCTCGCGTACAGGCTGGCCCCATAATTAAGAAAGTTGCTGTCCCAGCGTTAAAACACTCGCCAATATTGGGACAAGATGCTTCCTCGCAAACCGTATTTAGCCCCAAATCCCGCAATATTTCTTTAACATTGCCGACGCGCTCCCACTGAGGCGCTTTCACCCGCAACCATTCTGGTTTAACTGCCACGACCCGCTTTTCCCACTGTAGTCATACAGAGTTAATAGTATCAAGCATTCCTACTGCTTGAGTTAATTTCCCTTGCTGTGGGTTGGTGAAAAGGGATTCGGCGTGATATCGTGGATTAAGATTGCCTTTATGGTAACGGGATGTGGCGCAGTTTGGTAGCGCACTTCGTTCGGGACGAAGGGGCCGCTGGTTCGAATCCAGTCATCCCGATTTTTCAACCTGATGTACGACCGATAATCCTCATTTGATGATCGGCAACGTTAGCCTCAGATTCTTTGAGTGAAGTATCAGGAATTTGTTCATCAACGTTGTCATAATCGTGGCTAGAGTCATTCATATCTGCCTGATTATCAGCATAATCGGCGCGTGAAGTATCAGGGCCAGCATCAGGGGTGAGAAAACCACTACCTGTGGTGTCAGCGCCTACTGCATCAACGTGCTTGGGTTGTGAAAACATTTTATTTTATCCTTGGAAACGGCACACATAAGAATGGGTAACTACAGAATTTTTTCTGTTAGTTATGTCACAAGTGTTGAAATTTTCTGAAAGATGTTCATCAGTCGAAAGTGGTAATCAAATTAAGAGCGATCGCGCTTTTGCAATCAATATCAGTAGAGTGAAGGCGATCGCGTCTGGTGTTTAAATGTTAGCCAGTAATTTTGCTGTGGGTAGATATAATTTTTTAGCTGTGGGTGAGAAGAATACTAAATGAGGGATGCGATCGCTCACTGTCGCGGAAGTAGAATTATGCGATCACATCTCGGCAATGCTTATAGGACTTGACAAATTACCTTTTCATGAATTAGTTTTCTACTAATTAGTATCTATGTACTAATCCATAAAAGAGTGAGCGCGCACTCGCTCCCAAGTAGAATCATGCGCTTGCTTGTCTGCTTGCCTTATACAGAAAGCCTGATTGTCCTAGTTTGAGGCTATGTAAACTTGTCTAGAGAGCTGACTATGCCAAACAATAACTCGCAAGAGTACGAAAATTCGACCAGAAAAATTCTTAATGATGATCGTATTCGCCCTTATCTTGATCTAAATAGAATAGAAGCTGAAAAATGTTTGTTTCCTGGCAAGAAAACGGGAACAGGTTGGGAAGCTGATGCTTTTGGTTATGACCTAGATGGAGGGCTGGTTTTAATTGAGTGCAAACATTATAAAAAAGATAGACTTAACCAAAATCAAGTAGGTGGGTTTGCTTATACAATTCAGGACGTAGGCGCAAAGCGTGGCATCATTGTAACAACCTTTGGGCTTCAATCTGGTGCAATAAAAGTAGCAAAGGCTGAAAATATAACTTTAATCAGGTTAGATTACAATTCAACTGATAAAAATTTTACTGTTCATCTAGTCAATAGAGCAGTTATTCAAATAACAGATCAATTTAATAGCATTAGTTTTAGTCCTGGTATTGCGAGAATCAAAAAGTATTCCCAAGAAGAACTTCTTAAACGGATACATGAAGATTCTACTAGAGAAAACCCTGAGATAAAGTGAAAACTGGAAGCAATGGACTATCTGCTGCCCTAACAGCCTTGTTAATGGTTGGGAAACAGTGCTCCTCAACATTTATCCCGGATAGCGCGATCGCGCTCAATTCCAAACTGGCTTAGAGGCTTTAGGATTCGTTGTTGTTAGCATTCAGGATGTATGGAAATTTACTCATATCCGCGCCTTAAAGACTGAACGAAGACCACAAGATGGAGTAGAACTCAAATTTTAGAGCGATCGCTTCCCCTTCCTATACAAAAAACTGAGACACAACACAGGTAAAATCTGGCAAAAGAGGAGAATTAATTTCATCATTAGTTAACAGCGTTGCAACCAATTTCAGCGTGGCATTTTCGCGGCGGTAGACTTCAACTTGTTGCAAACGCCAATCGGCAATCCAATACTCTTGTACTCCCCGCGAGGCGTAGAGTTTGAGTTTAGCTTCTCTATCTCGGCGTTCATTCTCTACACCAGGCGATAACACCTCCACCACTAATTCTGGTGCGCCTGTCAGATGTCCCGCCTCGTCTAGCAAAACGGCTAATCGTTCATTGCTAGCCCAAACTACGTCTGGTATTACGTTGTCTGACTCACTGAATAGCACACCCGGAGTGATGCTGGCTTGCCCTAAACCACTAGACACAGACCAATTATCAAGTTCTCCAAAAATTCTGCCACAAGCACGTTGATGCTTCCAGTGGGGCGCTCTGGTCATGAATAGCTCTCCATCAATAATCTCATAGCGCGTGCCTTCGTTTTCAGGTAAGAGGTTTATATCTGTAGTAGTCCAACGCACTCCATCAGTTACCGTAGACTGCATAGGAGAACTCCTTTTCATTAGTTGTATATATAGTATCGCTATTAAAAAACCCGGTTCCTCTCTTGAAACCGGGTTCTTTGATGAAATGTAGCAGTAGTTATTCGCTAACGGCTACCTGCACTTTATCTTCAACTACTCTAACTGGAAAAGTAGGAATGCTTACGGTTTCGTCATCGAAGCATTGTCCGGTGAGCAAGTTGAAGTTCTGCTTGTAGATGGGGGATGCAACTTTGGGAATACCATTGCGATCGCCTACAATTCCCCGCGATAAAACAAAGGTTTTGCTAAAGGGATCGTAATTACCCAGCGCAAACACATCAGCCTCAGATCCTACCCGAAAAATCGCCACCTGTTTACCTTCAACTAAAGCACACACTCCAGTATTAGGCGCGATCGCTGTCAGGGGACAAATATCAACCCACTGCGTAATAGTCTCACGAATCGGTAATGCTTGAACCATTGTATTTTCCTGCTAACTAATCTTTGCAACTCTTATCCTGTGGGGTGAACAATTCCCACCCTACTAACTTCTTGCCCCCTCCTTGCTTGCGGGGAGAGGGTTGGAGGTGGGGTTACTCTGAAATCCCAACTAAAGTTTTCTCGTGTTCGTAAGCTGGGCGTTTTTGTCCCCGTTCCTCTACATGAACGAGACTCGGATCTGGTTCTTCGGAATTTATAAAGTGACGGAAACGCTGTACCTTTTCCGGATCTTCAATCGTGGCTTTCCACTCACATTGATAGGTATTAACAAGGTGCTGCATTTCCTCTTCCAACTCAGCACAAATGCCAAGAGCATCTTCAATAACTACCTGTTTCAGGTATTCGATTCCACCTTCAAGTTTGTTAAACCAAGTTGCCGTGCGCTCAAGCCGATTTGCAGTGCGAATATAGAACATCAGGAACCGATCTATATATTTTATCAACGTTTCCTTGTCGATGTCTGATGCTAACAGTACCGCGTGTTGCGGCTTCATTCCACCATTGCCACAAACATACAAATTCCAGCCATTTTCTGTAGCGATGATGCCAAAATCCTTGCTTTGAGCTTCCGCACATTCGCGGGTGCAACCTGATACTGCGGATTTTAATTTGTGAGGCGATCGCAAGCCTCGATAACGCAGTTCTATCTCAATTGCCAAACTGGTAGAATCCTGCACACCAAAGCGGCACCAGGTGCTACCGACGCAAGATTTCACCGTGCGGAGTGCCTTACCGTAAGCGTGTCCCGATTCAAATCCGGCATCTATCAATCGTTTCCAAATGTGGGGCAATTGATCTACACGCGCACCTAATAAATCAATGCGCTGTCCGCCAGTAATTTTGGTGTAAAGACCAAAATCTTTGGCAACTTCTCCCAATACAATCAACTTATCTGGCGTTAGTTCACCACCGGGAACTCGTGGGATTACCGAATAAGTTCCATCCTTCTGAATGTTTGCCAGATAATAATCATTGGTATCCTGTAAACCAACGTGAGGCATCTCCAAAATATACTCGTTCCAGGTGGAAGCAAGAATAGAAGCTACAGCAGGCTTACAAATTTCGCAACCCTTACCTTGACCATGTTTTTGAATTAAATCTTCAAAAGTCAGGATTTTTTGAGAACGCACTAAATGATAGATTTCTTGGCGAGAATAGGCAAAGTGTTCGCAGAGATTATTTTTTACCTCTATCCCCGCCTTCTTCATTTCAGCTTTGAGGATATCCGTCACCAGTGGCACGCAGCCCCCACAACCGGTGCCTGCTTTGGTGCATTTCTTGATACTGGCAATATCGGTGAAATTGTTTTCTTGAATCGCGGTACAAATTTGCTCTTTGCTGACATTATTACAGGAGCAAATTTGAGCTGTATCTGGTAAGCTTTCTACACCCATGCCTACTGTAGCAGACTGACCTTCGCGGGGTGGCATCAGTAAATCTTCTGGATGAGGCGGGAGCGCGATCGCATTCTGCACAAATTGCAACAGCGTACCGTAAGCGGAAGCATCTCCTACTAGAATTCCGCCTAAAAGACGGCTACCATCCTGATTTAAAACCAGCTTTTTGTAGACCCCTTGAACTGTATCGCTGATGGCAATTTCTTTAGCGCCGGGAGATTTTGCAAAGGCATCCCCGAAACTGGCAACATCCACTCCCAGAAGTTTGAGTTTGGTGGACATATCCGCGCCAGCAAAGCTGCTCGTTGCTGTGTTGCACAAGATATCCGCCGCTACTCCTGCCATTGTATAGCCGGGAGCGACTAAGCCGTAGATGCGATTTTGATAGAGGGCGCATTCTCCAATAGCATAAATATTTGGATCAGATGTTTGACATTGTTCGTTGATAACAATACCGCCGCGATCGCCTACTTCTATTCCACAATTTCTAGCGATTTCATCGCGGGGGCGAATTCCAGGCGAAAACACAATCATGTCTGTTTCCAACTCGGAACCATCAGCAAAAGTCATTTTAGCGACTTTGCCATTTTCACTAACAATTTCCGTAGTTGATTTACTGGTATGAATCGTCACCCCAAGTTCTTCTATTTTGTTGCGAAGAATATTGCCGCCAGCATCATCCACTTGCACTGGCATCAGTCGGGGAGCGAACTCAACAACATGGGTTCTCAAACCCATATTTTTCAGAGCGTTGGCGCATTCCAAACCTAATAAACCGCCGCCAACAACAACCCCTACTTTACTATTTTTAGCATGATATGACATTGCCTCAAGGTCTTCAATTGTTCGATAAACAAAAGTGCCTTTGGCATCATTCCCTTTAATGGGCGGTACAAAAGGATAGGAACCTGTTGCTAGCACAAGTTTGTCGTAAGCAACAGTTAAACCGTTGGCAGACGTGACTGTTTTTTCTTCTCGATTGATGGCAACTACTTTATCACCGATATGAATTTGAACACCGTTTTCTTGATATAGCCCAGGTTCAACCAGAGATAAATCTGCCGCAGTTTTTCCTGAGAAGAATCCACTGAGGTTAACGCGATCGTAAGCAACGCGAGGTTCTTCGCAGAAGGTAATCAAATTCCAGTGCTGCGTTGCTCCTTTGGCAATCATCAGCTCTAAGAACTTGTGTCCTACCATGCCATTGCCAATAACGATTAGATTCTTTTTGGCTGTCATTAATTTCTACAATGCCTATCTTTCAGTTATCCTAATAAGCTTTCAGCATTGTTCCGTATCTTTAGTTACCAAATAGTGATGACTGATGCAAGAGGTGAATGATCCCCATTTTGTTTTTGCATTATGTAGGGATTTATAAAAATGTGCAGTGCATCAAAGCAGTAATACTGATTTCATAACTCTCTGTATAAAAACTGTAGGGGCAATTTATAAATCGCCCCTACTACAGGAAATTCATAGAAAATTTTAAGAAGTCTAGCCAAGAATTAAATGTAGCAGCACACCAGATTTGCATCACCTAATCATGAACTCTGCCATCTGGTAGGGTGGTCTTGAAAAGGTTGACCCTGTGAAAGCTTACGCCGTAGATAATCGCCCGATGGAGGTTTGCAGCGCGCAGGTTCACCCAAATCAGGTCGGCTTTGTGCAGGTTTGCTCCTTCCAGGTTCGCATCTTCGAGGTTTGCCCAAGAGAGATCCGCCCAGGAAAGGTCAGCTCCCCGAAGATCCGCCCCACGGAGATCGACGCGGCTGAGGTCGGCTCTGCGGAGGTTAGCTTGGCTGAGGTTTGCCCAAGAGAGATCCGCTCTCCTAAAGTCTACTCGGCTGAGGTCGGCTCGGCTGAGTCGGCTCGGCTGAGGTCAGCACTACTGAGATCAGCTCGGTTTAAGTCTACCCCCCGCAAGTCTACTTTGCTGAGGTCTGAGAGTTTATCCGGGCTATGTTTCCTTAGCTCATTCCAAATTGATACTCCTTGTCTGAGTAGTGTTAGATGTTCTTGGCTGGCTAAATACCTTACACCTACCGGAGCGTTCTCATTCTGTGGCGATGGGTTTATGGAAAATACGGGTGACATTTTACTCTTATTTCTACGTAATTCTAGGTTAATTCTTCCCAGATTAACCTCTAAAATTTCATCTGTGTAGTTTTTTTTACTCTCGTTTATTTTTCTAGAAAGGCAGCCAAGATGCCTGTACTACGCCTAGAAACGTTAAAAGGGGGAGGCTAGAGCCTCCCCCTTTTGAAGAAATGATAGTGAGGCGAGAGCCGCGCCTACGCGCCGCTTCGCTAACACAGGTGGGATTCCCAGGCTGCGGACTGGGAACGAGAAAACGAGATATTCCGGATTCAAGAATCTTCTTTTGGCCCGAAAACCATTTGTAGAATAATTGGCTGACCGTTGGGACGGTGATATTTATCTGCCCAATCTCGAACAATTACGTCGAGTTCTTGCATGGCTTCCTGAATCTGATCTGGCGGGATATCCAGTTCCTCCAGTATCCGCATTACATTTGGCTGGCGTTCTGCCCAATCTTTCATCAGTCGGAAGTACCGGGCGGTATCTTCAACCATGATGTAGGTGCGTTCTTCGTCTTCGGCGGGTGAATAGGAGGCGCGGGTAAGGGCGTAGAAGGGCAATCCCCAAGGACAATCAATTCGGGTAACTGTACCGGAATAGATTAAACGACGCTTGATGTGTTCTGCGAAAGCTTCGCTCAATTCCAAACGTCGGTCTTCTGGCAAATCTTCTTGTGATCGCTTGTGTAGAAATTCAATCAGTTCGAGGAACTGAAAGGCGTTGATTAGCTGGGCATCTGGCAGATTAGCGGGCAGTTTTTCCTCAAGGTAGCGCTTTTCATCAGCGTTCAGGCTGGTGCTATAAATGCGCGATCGCCCTGGTTGCCACGGATACTGTTCCATCCACACATAGGGAAACTGTATCAAATAGCGAGGCTCTTGAGAACCCAGCATTTTCAACAGCTTCCCTTCCGTTAAGGCAAGCCTGACTTCCTCAACAATCACCTTGACCCGCTTTGGCTCAATGTGGTGCAGGTGTCCCGTCATGCGGATATTTTGCCCCTGCTCCAAATAAGTCATGTATATGGCACATTTTGCCGCCGTGGCAGCAGCATCCAAAAAAGCCCCGTGCCTGTGTCCGCCAGTTCTCATGGCACTGAAGGCTAAATAAAACATGATCTGATCCATAGCACCGGGGCTGAGGCGTTTGATCAGATCGAGGTCGTTGATCATATGAGGGGTGGTTACATCGCAAAAGTATAAAACTTGTATTTCTTGGTGAATAGTTTATCTTTCACCTTCGCAGTGAGTTCCAGTGGCTCGCGCTCGTCCGCTGAACTCAAGGCACCCCGATAGTATCAAGATAATAATCTCTAATTATAGAAAAGAAAGACCTCATAGACAGCAATGGTTGCAAGAATAAATGGCTATACCTCAAATGTCGCGTGTCAAACAGTGTTTCTTGGTACACTAGCATACAGGCTTTTTGAAGTTGTTTGCTGTCTGTCGATAGTTTTTTACCCAGGAGGCCCACTGGGAGCGAGCAATTAAGGACTTACGCAGTCATTGGCAGATGCCGACATTGAAACAGATGCTTAATGCTCATCCAGAGTCAAGATTAGTCTACTGTGGAAATGCGTCACTCTTGAGATTGTTTCCGGCTTCAAGGCGGGCGATCGCTATATAATTAATTTATCGGTATGGGCGATCGCGCTCCTTGACTCCCTGTTGTTAAGTTTGAACCGATACTGATAAAATCAATCAAAGCATTTACCCGTATCTCGGCGAGAGGTTCCCCTGGGGGGAGATTGGCAATCTTGCTTGGCTTGAGCGATTTTAACTGATATTTGTTGATCTCCAAACGAAGATCCGAGTATTTTTGTTAAGCTAGACCACATCCCCACAGAATTAATTGCCACAGAGATTGATAACAAGCTCAACAACATGATAGACGTGTAAGGGCGCATAGCAGATGTCCGTGTCAGGGTTATAGTCCCTGATACGGAGTTCCTATTTATGCACCCGGATGAACTTCTGTAAAGAAGCTTAATTGATGCTAAGCTGTTCCAGATTTAACTTAGATAAAGTCACTCGGCTAATGTCTTGCCAAGACGGTGTTTAACTATGCGTGACTTTTAATTTTTGACTTGCTGTGGAAGCTAATTGTGTAAAATCTTTTCCACAACTAACCACTTACCCGATAGGTTCAGATGTCCCCAAAAGCAGAGTGTCTGTTGGTCTTTGCAGGTTTGTAGTGCTTGGTCTACCTCTGGGCTAAGAGCGATCGCATTCCAAGTTTGCTCGTCCCCGACAGTTATGGTGTAATCCTGTTCGGCGCGGCGTTGGAAGATGCCAGTGAAGAGGGACTGGGGACTGGGGGCTGGGGAGGGACTAGGTAAGACTTTTTCCTCTTCCCCAATTCCCAATTCCCAATTCCCAATTCCCAATCCCCCATCCTTAGTAAAGGGGCAATTACCATTCTTAGGGTAGGCTTCTGAGTTGTCCAGGTAGTAACGTTGCCAGTGCAGCCAGTCGGGGCGGTCGGGTGGCATATTGAATAGAGGGATAATCGCCGATGCAGCTTGTTTGTCTTGCAACAATGCTTCTTGCAGCACTCTGACGGGCAAATCTCTTGGCTGACAACCCCGCTGCACACAAAGCGCCGCCGCCATACCAGCTGCTTGACCGATATTCATCACGATTGGCTGTAACCGCGTGGCACCATTGGCAATATGGGACACGGAAATATTTTTTTCGCAGACGAGAAAACCATCCACTGAGGCGGGAATTAGGCAACTGTAGGGAATTGTGAACGGTGTCCCAGTCCAACGTCCGCCCCAGCGGAGGGATTTTGGTTTGACCAAGAAATTAGTGTTGGGATAATGGTGATCGTTGGGGTAGTTACCGAGGGCGATCGCCTGAACTTCTCCAGCAGCATTCACTCTCAAAGGTGCAACTTGCCCAACCACAGGTAAAATATCCTGCTCCCGCACCGTAGCGAGTCCCACTAGGCGGCGACTTTCCCGGTAGTAAGGATGCAAAGCATAAGCACCAGTTCGATTCTGGATTTTGTCTCCCTCTTTTTTAAGGGGGGATCGATTTTGGATTGGCGATTGGTCTGTTGAGGATTCGGGGAATATATTCTCTGCTAAGCCAAAACGTCGCCCCAACTGGGTTTGAATAAAGTGGACAAAGCTTTGAGTATGCCACAGACTTTCTTGGAGAAATTCGCGCCGCGCCGCTTCTGATTCCACCAAACGCCCCAGTCCTTCACCATAATCATTGCCGCATACGGGCCAGTTGATCATCAAAAGGCCCCCAGGCAAACGTCCATATTTGAGAAAATTCTCCCAACCGTAGTTATCCCAAGCGCCCAGGAATGGATTTGAAAATCCCTCCTTTTTAAGGGACGTAGGGGGAGTTGGATTTTCGATTTTTGGAGATGCACCCTCGCCAAAATCTTGCATAATTGCTACCCAAGTGGGAGCTTGGACTGGATATTTTTCAGTAAGGTGATTGGGTGACTCTGGCGCACTGGGTTCGCCAAACTCTGATTGCATTTCCCATCCCCAACGATACGGGATTTCTGCTAGAGGCAGTAAATCTCCTAGTTCAGTTGCATCTAGAGTTATTTGGGCATGGACGGTAAAATCGGCAAATCGGACACCGAGAATGCGATCGCTACTTCGCAAAACTTCCATAGGCACCCTTTCCGAAATCCAGTGCAGATTTGGCAATTCCTGCACCCAAGAAGCAAAAATCTTCGCACCTACACGCGGATCGAAGCTAAACATACTCACCCAGCTATTGTGCAAACCTCCAAGTTGTCGTTGCTGCAATGAGCGCAAAAACTCGCCCCAAAGCCCCGTCTGAAACGCTGCTAATTCGTTGCCATCGGGGGCAGAAACGCCCGCTGAGGTTAGCATTCCGCCCAGCCAGGTAAATTCGCTTACTAAGACAGTTTTGGCACCACAACGGGCAGCTTGTACGGCTGCTGCTGTTCCTCCGGTACCGCCTCCCACCACCAAAACATCAGCTGTAAATGTTTGTACCATTTCTGAATTTTTCTACATACCAAAAGATAATTTGTTTATTCCACCTTTTTGATATTTTGTTGATGAAATACAAAGAGCAGTGGGACAATAAGCGCGGTCAGCTTTTGGATAAGCTTATCGAGATAACCGAGGAAGCTAGCTTATAAGACGACGAGTAATTCAAGCCTTAAATGTCTAAGCTTAGCGTTTTCTTAGATACCCGTGTAGTGTTCCCTCCGTACCTGCGTGACACTCTGCTTTGTATTGCAGAATCTGGTCTGTATATACCATATTGGTCGCAGAAAATTCTTGATGAGGCAACTCACAAGCTTGTGACTAAAGGGATAACAACGGTAGAGCAAGCACAAGATTTTGAGCCAATAATCAAGCAAGCCTTCCGGAAGCAATGGTTGAAGTCCTGTCTGGCTAGTGGACACAATGACAAATGACCCTAAAGACCGTCATGTGCTTGCTGCTGTAATGGCTAAGGTTGATGTAATTGTTACCAATAATCTCAGGAACTTTAAAGCACAAAATTTACCTATTGGGTTAAAAGCACAATCACCAGATGACTTTCTGAAGACACGAATATGAAACTTGATAGCTAAACGCTCACTGCTAATGTTAAATCTAGTAACGTTAGCAGTGAGAAATCAGCATGAAAGCACAGGTATTCAGAGGCGTTAATCAACTGAGTTACGAAGAAGTACCAGTCCCGGATCTTGCAGCGGATGAAGTTTTGGTACAAGTTCGGGTAGTTGGGCTTTGTCAGTCGGATATCAAAAAAATTCGCTATCCCCTGTACCAACCGCCGCGCATCTTTGGTCACGAAACGGCTGGAACGATTGCCAAAGTGGGGAGTGAGGTGACTGGGTGGCAAGTGGGGCAAAGAGTTGTGGTGATGCACCACATTCCCTGTATGCACTGCGACTACTGCCTGAATGACAACTTCTCAATGTGCGATGTTTACAAAAATATCACTACTACGGCTGGTTTTACTCCCAGCGGTGGCGGTTTTGCAGATTTTGTCAAGGTTCCCGGTCACATTGTCCGCAATGGCGGATTGATTCCGATTCCAGATCGGGTTAGTTTTGAGCAGGCGAGTTTTGTCGAGCCTACCAACTGCTGTCTGAAGGCGGTGAAGAAAGCGGCTGTGGCTCCTGGTCAAACGGTTCTGGTGACGGGCGCAGGGCCAATTGGGCTGATGTTTATTATGCTGGTGAAGTATTTTGGAGCTAGAGCGATCGCTACCGATCTCCTACCTTCCCGGATCGAGAAAGCTTTGAGTGTTGGCGCTGAAGCTGCGTTCGATCCCCGCGATCCAGATTTTGTTAGCAAAATTCAAGCCCTTACTGGCGGTTTGGGAGTTGATACAACTCTCTTAGCAGTTCCCAGCGACAAAGCTTTTTTCCAAGCTTTAGATTGTACCAGAAAAGGTGGCAAAATTCTATTTTTTGCCGAGTTCCCGGATGAGGTAGAAATTCCCATTAATCCCAATATTTTGTATCGTCGGGAAATTGATTTAATGGGCAGTTATAGTTCATCCTATCGGGTACAAGCTTTGGCGGCAGATATTGTCTTCAATGGGCGAATTGATGTGGATGCACTAATTAGCGATCGCTATCCTCTGGAAGATTTATCAGCAGCTGTAGAACAAGCGATCGCTCCCACCCCCGAAACCTACAAGATTTTGCTCTATCCCCAGACCGCAGAGTAGCAATTTTAACAACAGCTTTTTGTCTGAAAATCTCTCCTTTGGAGTATTTTTTAGACTTTTGTTACTGCTAAAGTTAGTATTTATCATCTATCTGATGATATATTTTTAATGATATTTTGCTTTTAAATTGTGCTATATGGACTCATCCTCTCCTACACGCGGGCAACTAGAAAGAACCCTTTCGCAGAGGATTCAATCTTTATACCGCACTCAGCTTGGGCATCAGCCGAGTCAAGTTAGTTGCCAGATTTTTGATGAAAAACTTGCCATCATTCTAGAAAATTCCATCACCCAGCCGGAGCAACTTTTGGCTCAGAATGGTCAAGAGGAGTTAGCTGAGCAAGTACGGTCAGATTTAGAAAAGGCTCTACAGCCACAACTTAAATCTCTAATTGAGGAAGTGCTGGGTGTATCTGTGATCGACTTACTCAGCGATGCCAAAATAGAAACAGGTCGTACTGGTACTATTGTGGTCTTGTCTAGCGCTCCTCAAGTTCGCAATTCATGATAAAGAAACCAGAGAATAATAATTATAGCGCAGGCAAGATGCGTGCGAGAACTGGGAATGAGATACTAAATTGACGAACAAATTTAATATTTAAAATTGTCCCAGATAGCGGAAAATAATAGTTTCTAGATCGTCAATTAGATAAGGCTTGCTAATATAGTCACTACAGCCTGCGAATAAAAGGTTCTTTCTATCTTCTGGTCTTGCCAAAGCAGTGACAGCAACAATTGGGATTGTCATAGTTTGGGGATTCTGCTTAAGATTGTAGACAACTTCTTCACCGTTCATATCGGGCAATAAGATATCCAACAAAATTAGTTTTGGCTGGTAAGTTTGTGCTAACAGTATAGCTGCGTTACCGTTGGTGGTGGTGATGAACGAGCAATCAATAGCCAGTAGCACTTCGGAAAGCAGCAATAAGTTGTCTTCATTGTCTTCTACAACCAAAATCATCGGCTGTTTGACAATTTCTTGAGTGTTGCTGTTAGCATCCGAATTTATGCTTTGTTCCGGGGAAGTCATCACTGCGCGAGGCTATCCTCTCTAAAAGCGGGCGATCGCAGAAGTTGTCAATACAGTTCACTTAGTCTTACTTGAAAATCCCCGACCCCCAGGAATCAAAATTCTCGCCATTCTTCCCGCCGCTGCTTTCAACGACGGATTGCAAAAAGGGTGCTAACAGCAGTTTCCCTCTGTCTTGCTTGAAGTATCTGGGGGAAGGCGATCGCTACACTCTTTCTTTTGGAAGTTTTCCAGGGGGATTAAGGGAATCGACCAGTATTGGATGAAACCTTAAGTGAACCGTATTCAGATTAATCCTATAACGAGGCATTCCCAAAGTGGCTTTTTTAGGCACTTTTACTGGACTGGCTCGTATTTGCCCCACTAGGTTGATGGCCCATGCAATTAAGGAGAACATAACAAGCTAGTGGCAGTTTGGCTTGCACCCTGATTTTACAGAAAAATAGACAAAAAATTGCATATTTTGGAGATAAAGAGCAACTCTTGCTAAATTTACTCAATATTACTCAAGAGGATGTGATGTATGACACCGAGGCACTGAGTTTTAAAAGTCATCCATCAAAGAGATTGGGAAAAAGGCAATTATATAAAGGAAACTCACGCAAAAAAAGAATTCTTTTCTTCCCCAGTTCGGAGCAACGGGTATCGGGCTTAAGAATCCCCTCCTCTTGAGTCCTTTACTTTGTCTAGGTGCTAAATATGCAAGTTTTAGTATTTTTATATCTATCTTTTGAGTAATTTTTTGAATCTTTATCGCTGTTACAGTCAAACTAAGAATGTATAAAAATTTATTCTTCCTCAAAGCGATCGCTATGCAGGAGAAATTAAAACCAACTTGCGCTCAATTAGAACAAACGCTCTCACAGCGGGTTGAGGATTTCTGGCACACTCATCTAGGACATCACCCAAGTAAAGTTACTTGCCAAATTCTCGGTGACAAAATTGCCATAGTCATAGACAATTCCGTTACTCAACCAGAACAATTTCTGGCTGATAGTGGCAAAGAAAACTTGGTTGAGCGAATGCGGTTTAATTTAGATAAAGCAATTCACCAACAACTTCAGAATCTGATTGAGGAAGTAGTGGAAATACCTGTACTCGATCTAATGCTCCACTCTAGCCTAGAAACAAGTCGTACCAGTAGCATTGTCGTTTTAGCTGCTGTGCCTATGACGCGCAATCCATCGGCACTTCCGCAGGAGCAACAACAGACAGAGTCCGGGTAAGGTTCCGGTGAATGATTGCTTCTAAATCCTCAATTAAGTAAGGCTTGCTGATATAGTCATTACACCCGGCTGTGAGGATGCGGTTTCTATCTTCTTCTCGCGCCAAAGCCGTCACAGCGACGACAGGAATCGCCCTAGTCTTGGAATCTTGCCTGAGTTGATGGACAATTTGGAGGCCATCTAAGTCAGGCAACATCACATCCAGTAAAATCAAATCCGGATGTTCAATTTCTACCTTTTCAAAAGCAGTATGAGCATCAACCGCGGTGATGACCCTGCAATTTAGAGGCTCTAAGACGTAAGTTAATAGCAGCAAGTTATCTTCATCATCATCAACCGCCAAAATTACGGGTGCTTTGATAGCAGATAACTGTTCGTTGCTGCTCATAAAATCATGACCGCTACGGTGGAAAAGTTCCAAATCATCCATCCTCTATTATTCCTGGTAAATCCTCTACTGCCAGTAATTTTCACCAAGAGTGTGGACGAGGCATTCCTTCAGCGGCATTCCGGCGCTTATTCGGGATTGGCTCGTGCCTAATAACCTAGTAGGGCGAGTGTCGTTGCTAGGCTGAATTGATGGACACTCCACGCTAGTAGATGAATTATAACCTTAGTGCTATTTTATCGGAAAAATTACAAAATATAAAAACTTTGTTAAGGAAGTACAACTATTGTATCCGTGCTTAATAGTCTCAAACCCTCTCTACAACAACAACTTAGAATAGAAATCTTCGGGAGAAGCTATAACGCAGACTTGTAGAGATTGGGGAGCAAGGGAGTAGAAAGGAAAAGCTCAAGAATTCTTTTTTTTGCGTGAGAGCATTTTTCCTTTTTCCTTATTTACTGGATTTATTATAAACGGCTCTCCCGATGGAATTTGAAATAGGAGGGAGGATCGAATGGGTATTGCCACGATTAACCCAGCAACTGGGGAAACGCTAAAAACCTTTGAGGCGCTGACGGATGCGGGGATTGAAACTAAGCTAGCACTAGCAGATTCTTGCTTTGTGCAATATCGCAATACACCAATGGCAGAGCGATCGCAATGGCTGATGAAAGCTGCTGACATTTTGGAGGGCGATCGCGTCCGCTTTGGCGAGATGATGACCCTGGAAATGGGCAAAACTCTCAAGTCAGCGATCGCAGAAGTGGAAAAATGCGCCCTCGTCTGTCGCTACTATGCCGAACGCGCCGCTGAGTTTCTGACGGATGTCCCCGCCCAAACTGACGCAAGTCAAAGCTTCGTCCGCTACCAGCCCCTCGGTGTTATCCTCGCCGTGATGCCTTGGAATTTTCCCTTTTGGCAAGTGTTCCGCTTTGCTGCACCAGCGCTGATGGCGGGTAATGTCGGCTTACTTAAACACTCTTCCAACGTGCCGCAGTGTGCTTTGGCAATTGAAGAGATTTTCCAGAAAGCCGGATTTCCGGATGGAGCGTTTCAGACTTTACTGGTAGGAGCGGATAAAGTCGCTAGTATTATAGCAGACGATCGGGTGAAAGCAGCGACTTTGACTGGAAGTGAACCAGCGGGGATGAGTCTGGCTGCTGCTGCGGGGAAACAAATTAAGAAGGTTGTTTTGGAACTCGGAGGAAGCGACCCATTTATTGTTTTAGAAAGTGCAGATTTAGATGCAGCGGTGTCTACTGCTGTAACTGCTAGGCTGCTAAATAACGGTCAATCTTGTATTGCGGCGAAACGTTTTATAGTGGTGGATGCGATCGCGGACTCTTTTGAAAAGCGTCTAGTCGAGAAGTTTGAAGCGATGAAAATCGGCGATCCTATGGATAAAGACACCGACTTAGGGCCGCTAGCAACCCCATCAATTCTTAAGGACTTGGATTGGCAAGTTCAAGAAAGCGTCAACGTGGGTGCAAAACTCCTTACTGGTGGAAAGCGACTATCTGACCGTAAAGGTAACTTTTATCTTCCCACGATTTTGACCGATATTCCAGCAGGTAGCCCCGCCGAAGCTGAAGAATTTTTTGGGCCTGTGGCGTTACTATTCCGGGTGAAGGATATTGATGCTGCAATAAAGTTAGCAAATGCCACACCTTTTGGACTGGGTGCTAGTGCTTGGACTAATGTGGAAGCAGAACGCGATCGCTTGATTAATGAAATAGAAGCTGGTGCTGTATTTATTAACGGCATGGTGAAATCCGATCCGCGTCTGCCCTTTGGTGGGATTAAGCGTTCCGGATATGGGAGGGAATTAGGTATCCAAGGAATTCAGGAATTTGTGAATATCAAAACCGTGTGGGTGAGATGAAGTGAAAACGAACCACATAGGCGCTGAAGCGCCAGAGAGAGGGACAGAAAAAATGAATACAGCTGAACTGTTAGTACGTTGTTTAGAAAATGAGGGAGTCGAATATATTTTCGGACTTCCTGGTGAGGAGAATTTGGACGTTTTGGAAGCTTTAAAAACGTCTTCCATTAAGTTTATTACTACACGTCACGAGCAGGGTGCTGCTTTCATGGCGGATCTCTATGGACGACTCACAGGAAAAGCTGGCGTGTGTCTTTCAACATTAGGGCCAGGAGCTACTAACCTGATGACTGGTGTTGCAGATGCTAATCTGGATGGTGCGCCTCTAGTGGCAATTACCGGACAAGTTGGCACAGATAGAATGCACATCGAATCCCATCAATATCTGGATTTGGTGGCAATGTTTGAGCCAGTTACTAAATGGAATAAGCAGATTGTTCGTCCTAGCATTACACCGGAACTTGTTCGCAAGGCGTTTAAAATTGCTCAAAGCGAAAAGCCAGGGGCAGTTCACATTGATTTGCCGGAAAATATTGCTGAAATGACAGCTGTCGGCAGTCCCCTTCTCAAGGATGGTTTGGAGAAAACTTTTGCCTCTTTCCACAGTCTCGAAAAGGCATCTGAGGTAATTTCTCAAGCTCAAAATCCCTTGATTATGGTTGGAAATGGCGCGATTCGTGCCGATGCTAGTGAAGCCTTAACGGAATTTGCGACTCGCCTAAATATTCCCGTGGCGAATACCTTCATGGGCAAAGGTGTAATTCCCTACACCCATCCTTTAGCCTTGTGGAGTGTGGGATTGCAACAGCGAGATCACATCAGTTGTGCTTTTGATAAGACAGATTTGGTGATTGCGGTCGGCTACGATTTGATAGAATATTCCCCGAAAAAGTGGAATCCTCTAGGTGAAATTCCGATCGTCCATATAGGAGTTACACCAGCAGAAATTGATAGCAGTTATATCCCCTTGGTGGAAGTTGTGGGGGATATTTCCGACTCGCTTCGGGAAATTATGGAACGTGCCGATCGACAAGGCAAACCCACCCCTTATTCCCTACAATTACGGGCAGATATTCGGGCAGATTACGAACAGTATGCAACGGATGATGGATATCCAATCAAGCCGCAGAAAATAATTTATGACTTGCGGCAAGTGATGGGGCCAGAGGATATTGTAATTTCCGATGTAGGGGCGCACAAAATGTGGATGGCGCGTCACTACCATTGCGATCGCCCGAATACCTGTATCATTTCTAATGGCTTTGCTGCGATGGGTATCGCGATTCCAGGTGCCTTAGCCGCCAAATTAGTTTATCCAGATCGGAAAATTGTAGCCGTCACTGGCGACGGCGGTTTTATGATGAATTGCCAGGAATTAGAAACCGCCCTCCGCGTCGGAACTGCCTTTGTCACCTTAATATTTAATGATGGTGGTTACGGCTTGATTGAGTGGAAACAACACAATCATTTTGGCGAGTCTTCTTTTGTTCACTTTAGCAATCCAGATTTTGTCAAATTTGCCGAAAGTATGGGACTAAAAGGCTACCGAGTTGAATCTGCATCCGACCTAATTCCCACCCTAAAAACTGCCTTAGAACAGGAAGTTCCTTCAGTCATTGATTGTCCCGTAGACTACCGGGAAAACTTCCGTCTGACGCAAAAAGCTGGCGATTTGAGTTGCAAAATTTGGGAATAGTTATTTGCTAATAGCTAATGGGAGAAAGCCAATTTACAATTAGCAATTAGCTATTAGCAAATAACCGATGAAAGTTGCAACTTGGAATGTCAACTCAGTACGCACTCGCCTGGATCATGTGGTGCAGTGGTTGCAGGATAATCCTGTCGATGTCCTCTGCTTGCAAGAAACCAAAGTAGTAGATAAAGACTTTCCGCGATCGCCCTTAGAGTCGCTAGGCTACCACGTCTACGTTTCTGGACAAAAATCCTACAACGGCGTTGCCATTCTCAGCCGAAAACCCCTTGAGGATGTCAGCACAGGCTTTGCGCCTATTTTGTGTAGGGATACGATGCCGTGTCCCTACAGCGAATTAGACGAACAAAAACGGGTAATTACTGGCGTTGTCGATGGTGTCCGCATCCTCAATCTTTACGTCCCCAATGGTTCCGCCGTAGGTAGCGAAAAATACGAATACAAACTTCTTTGGCTAAAAACCCTGCGCGAGTACCTGCACCTTATTTGTAGCGCAAGCGAGACACCTGCCCAAATCAAAGAATCCCCTCATCCAAAATCCGATCCCCCCGATAAATTGGGGGGATTTCAAGATTTAACATCTCTATGTATGTGCGGTGATTTCAATATTGCCCTAGAAGACCGCGATATACATGATCCAGCCAGTTATAAAGGTCGGATCATGGCATCCGAGGCAGAGCGTCAAGCTTTAAGCTCTATTTTAGAATTAGGTTTGGCAGATGCCTTTCGGAAATTCACAATAGAGACAGGACATTACAGCTGGTGGGACTATCGTGCGGGGGCATTTCGACGGAACTGGGGTTGGCGAATTGACCATCACTACCTGACACCAGACCTTTACGAACGCTCAAAAAGCTGCACCATTGATGTCACCCCGCGTCAGTTATCTCAACCCAGCGATCATACCCCAGTGATTGTGGAATTTTAGATTTCTCGTTCCCAGCCAGTGGCGGGGAACGAGGAAAATACAGCATAAAAAAAGGAAATTAACATCATGTTTTTAGTAACTGGAGCCACAGGAGGACTCGGACGACGGATCGTGAGATCGCTTCGAGAACGACAAATGCCAGTGCGGGCTTTTGTCCGCCTCACGTCTCGCTACAGCGAACTCGAACACCGAGGAGCAGAAATATTTATCGGTGACTTGCAGCAAGACAAGGATATCGAAAAAGCTTGTCGGGGCGTTCAGTATATTATCAGCGCTCACGGAGGTGAGGGCAATGCTCAAGCATTAGGCTACCGAGCTAATATTGAACTGATCGATCGGGCAAAAGAAGCGGGTGTCCAGCACTTTGTCTTTATTTCGGTACTGGGAGTAGATAGGGGATATGAAGATGCACCATCGTTTAAGGCAAAACGGGAAGTCGAAAAGTATCTAATCGCAAGTGGTTTAAACTACACCATCCTGCGCCCATCTGGTTTTGCCTCAAATCTCCTACCTTTAGCAGAACAATTTCGGGAAACTGGGATTTATTTACTTATTGGCGATCGCCAAAGTCGGACTTCTATCGTGAGTACCGACGACTTGGCACAGATTGCTGTAGGCTCTGTAAGCATTGAAGGTGCCAGAAATCAAATTTTATCCGTAGGCGGGCCAGATGTCCTCCAGCGTCAGGATATCCCCCGGATCTTTGGTCGCATCTTCAACACAGAGCCGATTATCATTAACCCACCGCTGTTTGTGTTGGATGGATTCCGGAGTGCTTTGGGGCTGGTGAATCCGAAAGCGTCTAAAGCTCTTGGCACCTTTCGCACTTTACTAGACAATGAATTTTTCTGCACACCCCAAGAGGTTGAGAATTTAGAGACAATTTTTGGAATGAAGATGGAATCGTTGGAGAGTTTCTTACGGCGTTACTTGGGGGTTTGAGAATTTAGGGAAGAAGCGATCGCGTTTATTATTCAAGCGCGATCGCTTCTTCCCCGTTATCAGCTAACTATAATACCCACAGCTCAGTTTTATTCACCCCATCATTAGCTGTCAATAACAGCTTGGTATCAGCATCATGCTAAAGCCATTCACCTGCATCGTTAATAGTTTGACAATTTGAAAAATTATTTGACAATCCAAAATTTATAGTATATGGCATTCCTAAATGATTCATAAAGGCAAGCTTTCCGGCTTCTTAAAGAAGCCAAGGAGCTGAAGAGCTGGCTCACAAATTAAATAGGATTTCTATAGGTCGTGTAAGTAACAATACTTTGAGTTATTTTTTAACCTTAAACTTAAGATAATCTATTATTAATCATAATGTAAGCTAAATTCATATTGTTATACTGCTAAATAGATAAACTGTTTCAACAGTTGCACAAAAAGATGAAACGACGCAACTTCCTTTCTTACTTCCTGTTACTAATTGCAGGCTGTGCATCGGCAAAAAGTAATTCCAAGAGTATATCTTCCAATTTAGATACAGCCGTCCCTGATACACTCCGATTTACAGTGACAGATACTCAGGGACTGGAACAGTTGCAGCGCGATTATGGAGGACTGCGTACTGCGCTAGAGGAGGTATTGGAAAAGAAAATTGAGTTTGTCCCTTTTGAAAGCTATATAGCTGCTGCTGCCGCTTTGCAGTCAGATCAGGTAGACTTTGTTTTCACAGGCCCCTCAGAATATGTGGTAATGAGTGCCAGGACGAATGCAGTTCCCATCATTGGGATTACGAGACTGAACTATTACCCAGTCATCTGTGTTTCTGCTAACAACAAGATAAAATCGGTAGCACAGCTGAAAGGGAAAAAAATTGCGATGTGGAAGGTCGGCTCAACGAGTGGTCATCTTGGCCCGACAAAACTGCTAATTGATGCTGGACTAAACCCTAAATCTGACCTAGAAATCCTCATGTTAGGCAGTAAGGGATTACCCGCCTTACAAAAGGGTGAAGTTGATGCTTGGGGAGGTTCATCTGTCAAGTATGAGAAATTTCTGAAGGATGAAGGCTTATCTGAAAGTGCGTTGCCACTGATCGCGAAAGGAGCGGCCTTTCCCAATGATTTATTTGTTGCTAGTAGCAAGCTGGATTCACGGGTTGTCAAAGAAATAGGCGATCGCATGATGGAAAATCAAGATAAACTGCTCCAAAGTCTTTTATCCGTTGAAGAAGGAAAGTTTCAAGGGTCGAAGCTAGTTTCAGCCAATGATGTTGATTACAACCAATTTCGTGAGGTATACAAACTTGTTGGGCAAGGTCGTTTTGTTCAGTAAATTTTAACCTAAATAAACGATATTTGTAGCGTAAATATTGATGTTTTTTAACATCATACACTTTCACAGGAAAATTTGGAAGGCTATGTTTTCGCTGTTGCATCTAAATTTACATAACAAAAGGAACATTTCAAAATTGTCCTTAAACTGGATAACAGCCAAGCTCCAACGGTTGAGTATAGCCAAAAAAATTGGTTACGGCTATTCATTGGCTATTGGGATAGCAGTGCTTGGAACAACTATTGGGCTAGTCACTGGAGACTATTACCAAAAACAGGCTCAGACACAGATGAGGATTGCCAATAGGCAAAAACATCTCCTGAGTGATTTAGAAAATGCTGTTAATGCGGTACATTCACATCCTCAACGGCTGGTCATCATTCTGGGAGAGTCAATCTGGTTTGACTATGAAACGGCTAAATTTTTGGGTGATGTTAATCGGGTTAAGAAACTCATCTCTGATTTTGAATTTTTCATAGAAACTCATCCTCGTAACTTAGTCAGAGACACCACAAATCTAAAGGATTTATTACAGGGGTATGAAACGAACACAGAGGCTTACGCTGGGCTGATGCAGTCTCTGTGGCAGCAAATCGATCCCCCTAACTTAACACCAGAAAATATTCCAGCAGCACAGCAACGGTTGTTAACTTTTATTAGAGGAAAATCAGCAACTGATATCACTGTTAAGTTTGACCGCCTTTCTGAAAGTTTATCCCAATTCAAAGTAAGTGCTGAATTTCAACAGGCACAAGCAAATCAAAGGGTTGAAGAAGCAGAAACATTAAGGCTGCAAATTATTGCTGTAAGTATGCTGTTGTCAGTTGCAATGGCAGTGGCTCTAGCGCTGATTACCAGTCGTGCGATCGCTCGTCCCATCGAAAGTTTGACTCAAGTTGCCAAGCGAGTCACCCAGGAAGCAAATTTTGAGCTGCAAGCAACTGTTAAAACGGAGGATGAAGTGGGGTCGTTAGCAATTTCTCTCAATCAGTTGGTTCAATGGGTCGGAGAGTATACCCATGAGCTAGAGTTAGCTCGTCAGACGCTGGAGCAGCGAGTAGAGGAACGGACTCAGGAACTTACACAAGCACTCCAATACCTCAAAAGCACCCAAACACATCTAATTCAAGCCGAAAAAATGTCCAGTTTGGGGCAGATGGTAGCGGGGGTGGCTCACGAAATTAACAACCCGATCAACTTCATTTACGGCAACCTGGGTTACGCTAACGATTACACTCAACAATTGCTTGAATTAGTAGAACTCTATCAGCAACATTACCCCAATCCAACTCCTGAAATTAAAGACAAAATTGAAATGATTGAGTTGGAATTCCTTGCTGAAGATTTGCCAAAACTACTGTCCTCAATGAGGATGGGAGTTGACCGGATTCGGCAAATTGTAGTGTCTTTGCGTAACTTCTCTCGCCTTGATGAATCTGAGATGAAATCAGTCGATATCCATGAAGGAATTAATAGTACATTATTGATATTAAATAATCGGCTCAAGCACGAGATTCAAGTAATAAATAAATATGGGGATTTGCCCCTAATTGAGTGCTATCCAGCACAACTAAATCAAGTATTTATGAATATTATTAGCAATGCAATCGATGCGCTGCTAGAAGAGTCTACCCAAGCTAGCAAGCAAATTATAATTCAGACGCAAAGAATAGATTTTTCTCACATTCAGGTAGGAATTAGAGACAATGGTATGGGGATTCCACCAGAAATTAGAGAAAAGCTGTTCGATCCATTCTTCACAACAAAGCCAGTAGGTAAAGGCACAGGCTTAGGGCTGTCTATTTCCTACCAAATTATTGAAAAGCATAAAGGTAAGATAGATGTGATTTCAGCGATTGGGCAGGGAACGGAGTTTGCAGTCACTCTGCCTATCCAGAATAAGGGCTAACTGAATATGCAAATTATATTCGCCCTTTTTACAAAATCGGGATGCTATGCTAACTATAGGAATAATGAAGGTATCAGTGAATTCAAGTAAGTAACACGCTCAATAGTTACACAAAAGATTTAATTGAGCAACTAAAATATCGAATTATTATGCAAACACGTCTTACTTCTTCCCCAGCGCAAGCTCGTCAAACAAGAGGCCAACTTGCCTCACCAGAGGATTCTTTATCTTACGAATTGGGTAAGGCGGTGCAAGAATTACCGCCACTGTATACGCGATTGTTGGCAGGAACTATTAGCTTATTAGTGTTGGGTTCAATTGCTTGGGCGCATTTTAGCGAAGTGGATGAAGTAGCTGTGGCTCCCGGTGAATTGATAGCATCGACACAGGTAAGGCCAGTGCGATCGCTTGGTGGCGGCATTATTAAATCTGTCAAAGTAAAAGAAGGCGATCGCGTTAAAAAAGGTGATGTCTTGGTGGAACGCGATCCAGGCTTACCGCAAGCCGAAGTTGACCGCCTAGCCAAATCTTCCGAGTTAATTCAGCAAGACTTGCAGCGTCTGGAAGCCGAACGATCAGGAGCCGGAAGTGGTGGAAATTCTCTGCAAGAGCAGCTTTTAACATCTCGCTTAAAAGACTTTGAATCGCAAAAAGCGGCGGCTCAAGCCGAAGCGAATCGGCAAATTGCGGTAATGAATGAAGCCAAAGTTCGCCTCACCCGTCTGCAAGAAAACCTGATCAACGCCAGAACCAACCTCGCCAATGCCGAAACCAATCTAGTCAACGCCAAAAGCCTGCTTCCGAAAACAGAAGCAAACTTAGCGATCGCTCAAAAACGAGAAGAGGCTTTTAAAAGTCTGTTAACTCCGGGTGCTGTACCTCGACTCGATTACATTGATGCACAAGACCGAGTAATTAGAGCGCAAGCTGATGTCACTAGGACAAAAGATGCGATTACCAACGCTGAAGACAAAGTAACTGAAGCTCAAGATAAAGTAGGCTCAATAGAAAAAGATATTGACGCTCAAGGTCAACAAATTCGCCAAGCCGAACAAGCCTATCAAAGCGCTCGCAATCAAGCTGAACGTTTGGGGTCAGAACGCCAGAGTGAAATCCTCACTCAATTCAACAGGCGACGTGAAGAACTAACAACAGTTGCAGGTCAACTGGAGCAGGCGAAAAAGCAACGAGAAGTAGAAAATATCCTCGCTCCCTTTGAAGCTACAGTTTACAGCGTCAAAGCAACCAAAGGGCCAGTGCAACCAGGAGAAGAGTTATTATCTCTACTACCAGCAGAGGAAGAACTTTTGGTAGAAGTCAAAGTTCTCAACCGCGATATCGGCTTTATCCGTAAGGATATGAAAGCAAAAGTAAAACTAGCAACTTTCCCCTTTCAAGAATTTGGCACGATTAATGGTGAGGTAGTTCAAATTAGTCCTAATGCAATTGTTGATAAAGAGTTAGGCTTAGTTTTTCCCACCAGAATTAAACTGCAAAAACACACAGTTATGGTGCGGGGTCAAAAAGTAGAATTTACTCCGGGGATGGCAGCAACGGGAGAAATCGTAACTCGGAAAAAATCGATTCTCACCTTCATAATGGAGCCAGTAACTCGTCGATTTACCGAAGCATTTTCGGTCAGGTAATTATACTAAATTATGTTCATTTCGTTACTAGGCGAGAGCCTAGTAACGAATAAAAACAAAATTTCCTCTTGCTCCCCTCTTTGCCGGCAAAGAGGGGTTGCTCTGGTGAGTCCAGAATTTAAGCCAACAAACTCAAGTTGTAGAAACTACTAGCATTGTTGAAAGAATTCACCCGCACGTAATAAGTTCCTGCTCCCAAGAATGTGTTAATTGAATCTGCCACAGTGCCGACCTGACTTGAACTGGAAATCAGTAGCCCATTGATATTGTAAAGTTGCAAATTAGCATCAGCACTCAAGCCATTTAACGACAAACCAAAACTGCGACCTTCTGCTAAGTCAAAGCGGAAGTAATCGTTAACATCTGCACCGCTCACCCACTCACCCAAAGTGCGACTTCCATTTAGCTGACCGATGTTGCGAGCAGTGGCAAAAGTGCTACCAGCAAAATCGGGAATTGTTGCAGACGCAGTTAGGTTATAGAAGCCGCCGCCGCTGCCTTGGTAAACTCGCACGTAGTAAGCACCAGGAGCTAAATTATTAAAGTTAATTGTTTCCGCACTGGTTCCTGTCAAGAAGGAGTTTGCCACTACTTGACCATTGATGTTGAGTAGTTGCAAATTAGCATCAGCACTCAAACCATCTAGTCTCAAACTCAGGTTGCTGTTGGGGCCAACGTTGAATCTGTAGTAGTCGTTGGTGTCAGAAGTATTTATGGCATCTTGGAAAGTACGAGTACCGTTGAGAGGGCCCATGTCACGAGCTGTAGTTAAGGCGTTGCCAGCAAAGTCGGGTGGGGTGGCGGATACACTCAGGTTGTAGTTAGTGTTGCCGCTAAACTGGTAAACCCGAATGTAGTATGTACCAGGCGCTAAATTACTTGTATTGATACTTTCCGCCAGGGCGCCGTCATTAACTGAAGATAGTAATACTTGATTAGCGCTATTGATTAGCTGCACATCAGCGTCTGCACTCAAGCCATTTAATGTGATGTTGAGATTGCTACTTGGGTCAACTGTAAAACGATAGTAGTCATTTGTATCAAGGCTATTAACAGCATCTCGGAAGACTTGTTGAGTATTGCTGAGGGTGCCAATGTCGCGTGCAGTCGCTAGCGTGTTACCAGCATTATCTAGAGTTGTAAATTGTGTAGAAGACAAACTCAAGTTGTAGTAAGTGCTGGCGTTGTTGAAGGAATTAACCCGCACGTAGTAGGTTCCGAATCCCAAGAATGTATTAATTGATTCAGCAGTAGTCCCGACCTGAGCAGAAGTAGCAATAACTTGCCCAATACTGTTGTAGAGTTGCACATCTGCATCGGCACTCAAGCCATTTAGCGACAAACTAAAATTGCCGCCAGCATTCAAGTTGAAGCGGTAGTAGTCGTTGGGGTCAGCACTGTTCACAAAGTCGCTGAAAGTTCTACTTCCATTGAGCGAACCTATGTTTCGAGCTGTCGTAAAAGTATTACCCACAAAGTCGGGTACTGTTGCTGACAGGCTTAAGTTATAGAAGCTGTTGCCGCTGCCTTGGTAAACTCTTACGTAGTAAGCACCAGCGGTTAAATTATTAAAGTTAATTGTTTCGGCAGCGGTTCCTGCCAGGAAGGAGTTTGCCACTACTTGACCATTGATGTTGAGTAGTTGCAAATTAGCATCAGCACTCAAACCATCTAGTCTTAAACTTAGGTTGCTGTTCGGGCCAACGTTGAATCTGTAGTAATCGTTGGTGTCAGAAGTATTTATGGCATCTTGGACAGTCCGGGTGCCGTTGAGTGCGCCTAGGTTGCGAGCTGTAGTTAAAGTGTTGCCAGCAAAGTCGGGTGGGGTGGCGGCTACGGTTAGGTTGTAGTTGGTGTTACCGCTGAACTGGGAGACTCGAATGTAGTATGTACCGGGTGCTAAATTACTTGTATTGATTTGTTCGATACCAGTGCCTTCCTGGTTGGAAAACGCTACCAATTTACCGTTACTTCTGAGCAGTTCCACGTCGGCATCTGCGCTCAAACCATCTAGTCTGATGCTGAGGCTGCTAGTCGGGTCAACTGTGAAACGGTAGTAGTCATTGGTATCAAGACTTGTAACTGAATCTCGCAATACTTGTTGAGTATTACTGATAGTACCAATATCACGCGCGGTAGCGATCGCGTTGCCGGCATAATCCACCAGTGCGGCGGATA
This sequence comes from Funiculus sociatus GB2-C1, assembly GCF_039962115.1. Taxonomy (NCBI): domain Bacteria; kingdom Bacillati; phylum Cyanobacteriota; class Cyanophyceae; order Coleofasciculales; family Coleofasciculaceae; genus Funiculus; species Funiculus sociatus. The sequence continues at coordinate 93,662 of NZ_JAMPKJ010000013.1, forward strand.
CATTCAGGTTGTAGTTAGTGCTAGCACTGTTGAAGGGAAAAACCCGGATGTAGTAGGTGCCTGAATTTAAGGTCGCATTGATTGCTTCAGCGGTTACGCCTACATTAGCAGAACTCTGTATAGTCTGACCGCTGCTGTTGAGCAGCTGTACATCTGCATCTGCACTCAATCCGTTAACAGAGAGGCTGAAGCTGCTGCGACCCGTAAGACTGAAGCGATAGTAATCATTCGGGTCTAGAGAACTAACATGGTCTGTAAATGTTTGGCTATTTGGCGTGATATTTAAACCTCTAGCTGTACCTAGTGTGTTTCCCGCTAAATCTACTGCTGGCATATGTTCACCCTGTACTACGTGTACTTACGTAATTGCTCCACAGCAGGGGTGGTAATGGTTCCAGAAACCATCCGGACATTTTGCGTAATTTTACAAAAACTTTATATATAATTTATACAAACTTTATAACAGCAATAAGTAAGGGAATCGCGCTGTTTGGTTATGAACTAGCGATCGTGCATTTTGGGAAGCAAAAAGCGCGATCGCCAGTTGCTCACACTGGTAGCAAATTGACTCCAGCTAGGAGATAAAGCGTTTCTTAAAGCGGTTAAATTAATTGCTAATAAAGTTCCTTGGCTTCTATAGCACTCCTAAATGATTAGTGAAGGCGAGATACCCGACTTCTTTAAGAAGTCGGGTATCTGAAGGGCTGGCACCTCACAACTCACATAGGATTGCTATGAGACGTTTGTAAGTACCTGCATTTAGATTGGTGTTAATCGCTTCTGTAGTGCTGCCAAAATTGTACAAACTTTAAACTTTAACGCGATCGCTATCAAATAGCTGCACGTCGGCATCTGCACTTAAGTCGTTGAGAAGCAAACTCTTTCTAAAGCTCCAACTCCCTACCATTGAGACTTGTTTGAATTCTGTGTATGCTTGCCATAGTTTTGAAGAATCACTTAACTAACTGCTATTAATTCACTCAAATTTGAAGAGTCAAGTGTTTGAAGTGCTATAGCAGTAGCTGAGCAGGTTTGACAAGTACAACGTAAAGTAGCAGCTAATATGTCTGATGATACGGAAGTAGATGTTGCTGAGGAAACACCGGGGGTTGATCCGAGTGCTGTTCTCCCTGTATTGCTACCGATAGTATCAGGAATTGCTGGAGCGGCTGCTACTTCCCAAGTTCCGGAAGAAGTGTAAGTGTAATAACTATCTGCAATCGCAAACTTCATAGAACCACTAGATCCAAAGTAATCTTTGATAGTTATCGAACCGAAAGAATCTAGTTGTATATTTAGATCGGTATTGATGATTGAAGAAGTTAGATTTGAGAAGTTGTAACTAGATAAGTTGAGGACATCTAGAGAATCTGTAGATTCAAAGATATCGTCTCCAGTGTTAATGCCAAAGACATAGCCCAAGAAGGAGTTTGCCGCACTGTTAGCGATGATGTAATCGTTACTGGTTGAGTTGATCAAGTTTTCAATAGTTGCGCCGTATGCGATCGCAGTCCCAAATCTAGAGGTAGTATAGTTTTCTTGCGTACTCCGATCCTCATACGTTGTGCTGTTGTAGGCTGCTTGTGTTGTCAGCATCCCATTCTCCCGCATATCGAAGCGGTAGCCCGAATCAAGAGATGCCAAATCCGAGAAGTCCAAAGTGTCTATACCGCCACTGTCCCACAAAGTTTGCTTCAATTGGTTAGTGGAGCTACCCGACAACAGACTGTCGTTGCTGTAACCATAAACAGTATTAAAAGAATAAAGGTTGTTGCCTGAATTGTAATTTTTTGCACCATAGAGATATTGCAGCGCTCGAATGTCATAAGCCATTGGTGTCACTGCATTACTACCAACATTGTTATAGCTCATTATTGTGTTGGTATTGTTATCTTCCCCTGGTGACAAAAACGGCCCATCTCCTGACCCCGAACCGTCGTAGTTACCTGGATGTTTCAGTCCCAAAGCGTGCAATGTTTCGTGAATTAGTGTTTCGTATCCGTAAGTGCCAGGTTCGCTGGAAAAGCTGTTGACAGAACTGTTCTCATAGTTTCGGCTCAGATGTACGTCACCTGCTATTTCATAATTCCCTGGATAATAAGCATAGGCGTAGGCTGGTTCATTGGAGAACATATAGCGGATAGTTCCATAGCTAGTGGCGCTATCTGCAACCTCGACAAAATCAACGTTAATAAATGACTCAATTGATGTCAAAACTGAGCGGATATTGGCTTTAACAGTTTCGCTCAGTTCAAAGACAGTTTCATTTCCGTAATAAGAATTAGCAGCAGCACTACTAAGGAAGCTGTAGGTGATGGCTCCCCCAGTCGAGCTAGTGTCCCAATAGCTATCAGCCTCATTCAAGAGGGCATTAATGGCGATATTATCTGTTGGAGAATAAGTTCTAGCAGTAAGAGAATTAGAAGGGGCTATTGCAAGCTGAAAACTGTGAGAGTCGTAAAACTCACCTTGGTTGGCGTTATTTGCCTCGTTTGCCTCGGTGATATTACCCTCCGCATCCACAATCATGCCGAGGTAGTACGTCCCCGTACTGCTCCAGAAGGCATCGCTGGCTCCCGGTAAATTCAGGTTGTTCGTTAAGGTGTCTGTGCTGCTGTTACCGGAGAGAGAGCTAATCCATTGAGAACCGAGGCGGCGATCGCTTGTCGTAATGTTGCTATCCTGTGACAGGTAGAAGTCTACCCAGAATCCCTCGGCATTCCCACTTGTAGTGTTTTGAATTTCATACTCAACATTGAAGCTGTTACCTGGAGTCAGGGAACTCTGCATCACGTTGAAGTTCGCGCCTGATAGGTCAGCCAACTCTGGGAGGCTGTTAGTAGACAAACTCAGGTTATAGTTGGTATCGCCAGAAGATTGCTTGACTTGGACGTAGTAAACCCCAGCCGCTAAGTTGGAGAGGTTAATCGATTCTGCTAAGGTGCCACCATTTTCTGAACTTGCTATAATCTCACCAGGATCGAGCGCACGATTAGAGTTGGCATCCCGAATCAGATACACATCGACATTGGCACTCAGTCCATCAAGTGCCAAGTTGAGATCCTTGGGAGTAGTTAATCTGAAGCGATAGAAATCTTCCGGGTCGCTGTCACCCACAAAATCCTTAAAAGCGCGATCGCTCAGCGAGCCCACCCTAAAAGCTGTCCTCAAAGTATTACCAGGATCGGGTACAACACTGGCTGCACTAGAAGAACTACTGCTAGAAAATTGAATGTTCTTTCCAGCTAGGTTAAATAGTCTTGATGATGTTACTGACAATAACTCTGAAGAAAGATTTACTTGTAAAGCGTCATACCCAGCTAACGTTTCCCTTAGTAAGCTACCGTTTTCTAGCAGTTTTCTTTGTCTGAACATTTTCTTGCTTATTCTAAATTTGAACTACAAAGTCAGTGATTTTTACAGTTATTTAAAACTTAGACATCATAAGATATCCTCCCTACCATGAGGTGAAGATAAAAATCAATATCGACAAAGTAGATGCAAATTTATTGGGCAATTTTCCCGGACAGCGCAAAATTAGATACCTTTGGCAGAAGTGTAGCTTATTGAGCTTAATTATACATAAGACCTACTGAAGTATCTTCCCTGATAACTTGCATCTGACCCAGAGACGCTTTACTCGTTTCTTGCTGTAATTTACACAAATGTCAGCTATTGAAGCTGAACGTCGGTATATCTACAGGGGATATATTTTAAATTACTCAGAAAAAGCCATTAAAACAAGGGTTTTATTTAAAGTTCATAAAATCTTTACAGTAAACAGTAAAAATACCGATAACCCACACCAAATGGGCAAAAAGGAAGACCCCCTTTGCTGTATGGGTTAAAACCAGAGACAACAATCGTCTAATGTATGACGAATAGCTGGATGCGATCGCGCCCGTCGGTGGGGCTAGGGAAGAAGGATGCTATGGGATACCCAAAAATAAAACTTACTTTCCCGCGCTCGGATTAAACTAAAAAAGACTCAATCGAGTAACTTACGGAATCATAAAAGCAACAGCTTCAGGATTTGATTGAACAACTTGCTCACTTTGCCCAAACTGTTGATAACGAATCCGAGCGATCGCGTCCTGACCGCGCCGATAAATTCGCGATGGATATTGTAGGCGATACTCTAAAACTTTCCAGTGAGCCAAAATGGCAACCTCAACAGGGACAGCAATTTGGTATTTTTGGGTTAACAAAAGCTTCGGTGAACCTGCTTAAATTTTCAAATAAAAAAATAACTTTATCTGAAAAAAGGTATTAATACCTCTTTCTCTGTATAAGCTCTACCAAACTCCGCAGGAAGTAACTGAACAAATGTTTTTGGTTGCCCATTTATTTGAAGCTCTTTAACCCCTCAATAGCCATTGCAAAGCCTAGCAGCTAGTTATCCGTAGAAAAGAAAAATAGAGCAAGAACAACCTGTTGCGAGTGCATCCTTACCTTATCTAACTGAAGTGGTTTTTTGTTTTTCTTGGGGCGGCCAGAAGCAGTGCTGTCGTTAGGAGCGGGCCAAAAAGTCTTACCATATTAATATGGAAAATGCGCCTACCCCAACAATAGCTGCTTACTTCTCATCCAAAGCTTCACTCCCATCCCACCCCGCCGGAACGCCAGATGTCTGATACTTCTGGCAGCGTTTCACGTATAGCTTCGCCGCTTTGTCTTGGTGGTTTTTTTGTAGAACTTCCTTGAAGATTTGCTCTGCTTGTGCAAACTTTTGTTGGTAATAGAGAATAATGCCTTGTTCAAAATCGGTTCGAGTTTGCGTTTTGAGGTTGCGGATAGATTCTGGTTCGCCAGAGAAAACTTCAAATACAGCAACCGGAGCCTGTTTTCCTTTAACTCGAACGCGGTCAAGAAAACGATAGCTGTACTTTGAAAGTTCATCCAGTTGATACAGAGCTTGTTCACTAATTGCGATACCCACGCCATACAGTTTCGTTAAACCTTCCATCCGAGAGGCGAGATTTACTGCATCAGAAATCACGGTGCTTTCCATCCGTTCCGACTCGCCAACAGTACCCAGCATCAAACTACCTGTATGCAAACCAATGCCAATGGAGATGGGGACTTCTGCTCTTTGTTGCCGTTCTTCATTCCAGAGTGCAACCTTTTTTTGCATAGCGATCGCTGCTAGAACTGCATCCTCAGATGTCTGGGGAAACAGTGCCATTACGGCATCACCAATATACTTATCAATAAAACCATTGTGCTGACGGATGACTGGGCCAACTCGGCTCAAGTAAGAGTTGATAAAATTAAAGTTTTCCTTGGGTGACATCCCCTCGGAGATAGTTGTGAACGAGCGAATGTCAGAAAACAAAATTGTCATTTCTTTAAACACCTGATCGCCTAACTGCACATCTAGGATGCTTTCTTTTTCTAAAAAACGCAGGAACTCATGAGGAACAAAGCGCTCGTAGGCAATATTTAAGGCTGATAAGTTTGTATAAAGACTAGCATTTTCAATAGAAATAGCGGCTTGGGAAGATAGGAGGTTTAACACTTCCAACCGCTCTGAAGTAAAAGCTCCCTCTGTTAAATTATTTTCTAAGTAAAGAATACCAATTAATTTTCCCTGATTTATCAAGGGCATACAAAGAATAGATTTTGGTTTATTTTCAACAATGTATCGCTCGTTAATAAATTTTCCTTGCCGAACCGCATCCTTTAAAACCAAATTATCCTGAGTCCTAGCTACATAATTAACAATTCCTACTGAAAGTTTGCTACTGTTTTCGACTGGAAGTGATTGCAGCAGTATCACCTCATCTTTATTGACTGCACCTTCTGCTTGAATCAGGAGGTTATCTTTATTTTTTAGAATTAAAAAACCTTTTTCAGCTCCGGCATTTTCAATTACAATTTTCATTAATTTAGCCAGCAACTTATCCAGAATGATTTCACCAGAAAGGGCTTGCGAAGCTTTTACAACTGTATTTAAGTCTAGAACTCCTGCATCCTCACTAGAGGTAGCAATAGAATAAGTTGTAGAGGTATCTTTAATTCCTGTCGCTCTATAAAGTAAATTAGGATAATTAGTATTTAACTCTTTTACCTTGCCTGCTGCCCCCCATTTAGTATAACCATAACGAGCTTCCATTAGATAGGCTTTGGCAATAATATCAAACCCTTTATCAAAGTAAAATTTAGCAGCTAATTCATTAGCGATCGCTTGATTTTGAATATAATCATTTTCTTTAGCGGATTTGATAGCTTGCTCGTATAACTCCATCGCCTCTTGGGTTTTGCCGGAAATACGAGCCATTTCAGCAGCAATGAGCAAGTATTTATGTAAAAAATTCTCTGGGCAATTATCAGCCCAAACTTTCATTTGTTTTTGATTTTTCGTTAGCGTTTTCCAATACTCTTTTTTTTCCCCCTCATTAGCCGTACTATAAAGAGCAGCCAGAGTTAGAGAATAATAGAAGTAATGCTCCGCAACTTGCATTAAACCTGATACAACTGGCAGAGTTTTTTCTGAATCTAATGCCATCTTCAAAGCATTGGAGTAATCCTCAAAGATGTATAATGTTGCGAGTTTTACAAAATAATACCAATTGAGAGGAATTGCCAATCCAGCATAAGCCCTTAGTTGATCCAAATGTTTTTCTTCATCATAAAATTCATTACTGAAACTACATTTATCTTTGGTTAAGCCTTTCAAACATAAGCTTAACTGTTGCGTCACCAAAAAAAAGTTTGGTGTATATATTTCTCCAACTTGATTAGCATAATCGAGAGACTTTTGATTTTCGATATAAAGATTATCTAGATAATCTCCGGTAATAAAACTTCTCATACTGAGAACATTGTTGGTATAACAAGCCCAAACTATGTCCCCTGATTCAATCCCTGCTTGGTAAGCAGTTTTTAAATGAATAATGCCTATTTTTGAATGCTTAGTCCAATGATTAACAAAGCCACCAAACAAAAAATTTACTTTACATTTCAATTCGCTGCTATTAAATTTTTCTATAATATTTAAAGAAAGTTTACCAAACTCATAGCGAGATTGAAAATCTCCTAACCTTTCACCTAAAAACCTACTTAAACCCAAATAACCCATAGCAGAATTTGCTGCATTTCCATACCTCAATGATAGAGAAGCCTGCTTCAAATAAAACAGGTCAGATAAATCCATGTTTGTATAATATAAAGCAGGTATTACGTGCGAAATTAAATTAATAGTTGCTAACATATTCAGATCAGTCATATCCGGCCTATGAATTAAATCTTTAATGCTAGTATCGCCGATACTTGACCGAATCTCTTGAATTTCTAGTTTTAATGCTTTCTTAATTTCTCTGGGTTTCTCTGGGACATTCCAACCCAGCAACTTTAAAGCTTGCTTACCTAATTCAACGACTTCTGAAAACTTGCCTAAAGTTGTATATGAAATAATTTGAATGCCGTAAACTTCTACTTTTTCTAGATTTGTCTTGGCATTTTGCAACAAAATGTTAAATAGATTATCAGCTTGCTCAAAGTTTTTACAAAGGTATTCGCATTCAGAACGCTCCTTGTACAAATCGAAAGTTAGCTGATAATCGCTTTCCCAGCTATCTGTTGCTAAAAGCTTCATACCAGTTGTTAAATATCTTAACGCTGGTTCATATGCAATCGAAGCCTTGGCTTTTTTTCCAGCCGTTAAATTCAATTCAGCAAGTTTATGTCTGGCTTCTTGGTTAACAATTAGCTCGCTTCCAAAGTTTAGCTGATTGACAATATCGAATATTTTTGATTCCCGTTCCTCTAAACTAGTATTACCTAAAAGCAGTTGACCAATTTTTAAGTGAAAGTCTTTTTTATTTTCTTCAGGAATCAGGGAATAGGCAGCTTGCTGAACGCGATCGTGTAAAAATTTATAAGAAACTAATGTATCAGTGGAAACTAAGTAATTATTGGCTTCCTGTGCATCAAAATCTAGGAATATTTTGTAATTATTATCGAGGGGTAAAACTAACTCTTCCCGAATTGCTTCCCAGAAATCAATAGCTGTTGCTGCTGGAGAGTTCTCATAAACAAATGATAAAACTTTTAAATCAAACTTATTACCAATACAAGCCGCTAACTTAAGTATTTGCTGTGCGTTATCGGAAAGCTTTTGAATTTTCCCAGCCATCAATTCAACGACATTATCTGTTATGCCAACTTTTTTAATTTCCTCTAAATTCCACTGCCACACAGCTTGATCCCCCTTATTAAGGACGGATTGAGAGGGGACAAAGTTCAATAGCTTTTCTTCGTAGAGAGATTTTAAAAACTGGTTGACAAAGAAGGGATTGCCATTAGTTTTACGAATTACTAACTCTGCTAGAGGTTTTGACTCGACTTCATCACAGCTAAGAGTCTCGCTAATTAATTGGTTGGTATGACCTAAATCCAAAGGTTTTAGGTTGATATGATTGACAATAGCATTGGCAGAATTAATCTCATCTAATGTCATCATTAAAAGATGAGAGGCATTCACTTCATTATCTCGATATGCCCCAATTAAAAATAAGTATCGGCTATCTCTCGCCGTCATTAGCAATTGAATTAGATTGAGGGATGCCGAATCAGCCCATTGTAAATCATCAAGAAATACAACTAGGGGATGTTCTTTTTTGGCGAATACTCCAATAAATTGTTGAAAAACTATGTTGAAGCGATTTTGCGATTCTGTTGGCCCTAGTTGGGCAACAGGCGGCTGTTGTCCAACAATTAGTTCTACTTCCGGAATAACATCAACAATCACTTGACTGTTGGCACCAAGGTCATTTAAAAGTTTTTCTCGCCAGGCTGCTATTTTTTCTTGACTTTCAGTTAAAATTTGACTAATTAATGACTGAAAAGCCTGAATTAAGGAAGCATAAGGAATATTTCGTTGAAATTGGTCAAATTTCCCGGAAATAAAATACCCTCTTTGTTGGACAATGGGTTTGTGAATTTCATTGATTAAAGCTGATTTACCAATACCTGAAAATCCTGAAACTAGCATCATCTCGGTTAAGCCTTGGCTTACCCGCTCAAAAGCCGCCAGCAGGATGGTTATTTCTTGTTCCCGACCATAGAGTTTTTGCGGAATCTCAAATTTATTGGAGAAATCCTGCTTACCAGGTATGAAATTTTCAATCTTCCCGGTAGTTTGCAGTTGCGTCAGACAAACTTCTAAATCAAACTTTAGACCGTAGGAACTTTGATATCTGGCTTCTGCTGTTTTAGATAACAATTTCATGACTATATTAGAAATAGCCAGGGGAATCTCCGGATTTAGATGGCTCGGCGGAACTGGCTGTTTAGCAATATGACAATGGACTAATTCCATCGGGTCTGTTGATTGAAAAGGCAACGCCCCAGTTAAAATTTGATAAAAAGTTACGCCTAATGAATAGAAGTCAGTCCGATAATCGATTGCTCGGTTCATTCGGCCAGTCTGCTCTGGCGACATATAGGGTAAACTCCCTTCCAGAACATTAGGATTTCTAATTTCTTGGGGTTCTCTGGAAAGAAGTGAAGAAATACCAAAGTCTATTATTTTTACTTGTCCTGTATGAGGATTTACCAATATATTTTGAGGCTTTATATCTTTGTGTATAATATGATTTTGATGCAGTTTTCCCAGCCATTGAGAAATTTGAATGGCTATTTTAAGGAGTTCTAGCAAGTTCATTTTTGACGAATTTATCGCTTTCTCGAGCGATTCACCGCCAAAATCTTCTAGAACTAATACGCAAGTGTTGTTATAGTTTTCTAGGTTGTAAGGTTTAACAATACCGGATAAATCTAAATTCTTTACGATTTCGTATTGATGTTTGAATTTGGCAATATCGTTAAGGTCTGGATATTCTTGATTAAGAATTTTAATAACAACCTTCTGTCTATCGAGTTCTCTAAAAGCACGATAAACTAATGATTTTGTGCCTTCGTGAAGGACTTCAATAATTTTATAGCCTGGTATTTTTAGCATTTTAAATTCCTCAGCTAGTCAATACTATAAATAAATGCTCCCTAATGATAAACCTTTTGTTGTTGATGATGACTTGAATGATGCTAAGGTAGTGATGCCTTGAACCTTAATTTATAGCTGTGCTGCTAGTTTAATAATCTGTTAGGACAGCTTTTCAAGCATCGTTTGTGCTATTGGTTCAATTCTTGAATAAAAGCTTTTTTCCACTATATAACAATATAGTGGAAAAAATTCTTAAAAATATCTCATGTATTTCTTGACTCTCTATCAAAGTATGGATATACTTCTTGACTAAATATCCCCTGAATTTCTGGAGATTTATGGTTCACCAGCTCCTCGTAATCTTGACGTACAGGGACTTTGTAATTAGCAGTGCGGGGTGTAATTTTTGGCAACCATGTTGTATGTATTGTATAACCAAAGTTTAGTGAAGGATGACTCAGTTTGCACAAAGGACCCGGTGCCAAGCTTTGAGCATTGAAAATCCAAATCTCTTTACCGTGTTGGGAGACAACGGTACACACAATGTAACCGTCCGTTGAATCCTTGTTACTATTAGCACTTGGGACAAATTGCGGTGAATTCATGATGTGGCTGTCCCAATGTTTTTGGTCTTTGGAGACAAGAGGAAATTCATAGGAGTCCGCGATCGCCATCTTTTTTGTATCCAGCCTAAACAAGCAAGAGGGTCTGCCTTTGCCAGAGTCTGGAATATCCAGAAGTTGCTCCAGCGGTATTACCCGATACTTATAGTTTTTGTACAAATCAAAGATGAACTCAGTCAGCAATTCCTGCCAAAAGCCAAAAGACTGCCAATAGATGTTCTCAATCTTATCGGTTGACGTTCCGGAAGATTGGGTGTCGCGGTACGTGTAGAGTGATAGCCCCCAAGTACGTTTAGTATCAAATAGAACCTTTGACTCCAGAATTTCTGCTTTTTCAGCATCAATTACATAGCGTCCTAGACGACCGATATCCATTGCCCCAACTGATAGCATTCCTTCCAGATGAGGCGATGCAGGCTTGCCATCGTAGGTGGAATCATAACGCCGCACCCATTCCGAGACATCAGTAGCGCATTCGTGGGCGACATGAAGGGTAATTTGCCCATTGGGGTTGTCGTAGTCTACTAGAAAATGGGCAGCTTCCAGGGGAAGTACCACCTTGTGAGCAACAACTTCAACTTCTTTGTCATTATAATATGATGGATGTTGTCCGGCTTTCAGGCGATCGCGTCGCACAATATATATACTCGTGTCCGGAAGTTGCGATCGCGTCAGCAACTTTCTCAACAGTCTTTCTGCCTGCTTACTCCCTGAAATCGGGTTATTCAAAATCTGTTCCATGCCAAATTTCAGGCAAGTATCCATCAGCACCACATAATCCCGACTCACCGCTATCTGGTGCATAGTTTGCTCAATTCGGACAGGTTTACCATCCGGCAAAACCAGCTTCCAGCGTTCAAACTCACCAACCCCATTCCAGCGAATTAAATAGACAAAATCCGCAATTCCGAATAGTTTCTCCAGCCAGCCTTGCAAAAATTGCCATATGCCCTGAGAAAATTGGGAGAATGAATCGAAGATTTTTTTGACAAAATCTTGTTCATCAAAAAAGGAAGCGATCGCTTCCAGAAGTTCCTCCACTTCTTGCGGAAGTTTTTCCAATTCGTAAACCAACCCAATAGTTTCTAAAAAATTCGCTAACGACCTACCATAATTAACAGTAAACATCTCTTCAGTGCGGGCATCAAAACAAGGATGCGCCGTACTCAAAACAGGTTGAAAGGGAATATTCAGCTGCATCCCCGGACACCACTCTTTATTTGTCCCAACTGCCGTTACTACCTCAAGCGTCTCCAAGTCAATCTCATAGGGACGACCCCCATCAAAAGTCACCAGCAAACGCTCATTTTCCTCACCAGAGAATTTCATCGGCAGAAATGCGGTATTTAACTGATCCCGCATTCCCAGATGCAGAGAAAACCGCGCCATGCCATAATCGCGAAACTGATACTTGTCATAGCGGCTTCCAGGTCGAGTTGCTTTATCAGCGTAATAGCAAGGTGACTTAGCAATCCGTGTCTTCAACCACACTTCGCCAGGCTTGTGAAAATCTAGCCGATAAATCATGCCATTGCCATTCCAAACATGGGTGCCGTCTGGATTTGGCAAACCCCCGGAATTGACAGAACCCACGGGTGCCACGATAAATACATGACCGTGGAGATCGTGCGGTAATTTTCCCTCAACCACCTGCAACGCCACATCCGTGAGTTCGCTAGCACTTGCCGTCATCATCCCCTCTGGGAAGGGAGGCAAACCGCCTGGGTTAATTGCTTCAGCCTGATTTTGATTGGGTTCGTTCATATCGCGCCAAAACTCGCTATTTATAGAATTCCCAATCAACCATCAAATTGACCAGACGGCGGATCGGCATCCCAATTGTACTAACTCTACATTCCTACTTTAGACAGATGCGGAATTATTTTCAAATTCGGGGTAAATTTTCTCCTGAAACAGCTTCTCAATAAGCGGAGATTTCGTATCCTGCACCCGCTGATGATAATCTTCACACACCGAAATGTTGTACCTAGATGAGCGGTTGCCAATATTTTGCAACCAAGTTGTGTGTACAGTCATACCGATGTTTAATTGGGGATGGCTCAATTTACATAAAGGCCCTTGTCCTCCACGATTTAAGTCAGCAGCGTCGAAAATCCAAATTTCGCTTTTGGCATCGCCGGAATTAACAACGCACACAATATAACCGTCCGTTGAACCACCGTCACCATTACGGCGGGGTACAAACTGCGCCGAGTTTCCGAAGTAGCCGGTTGGAAATTTGTAAGTGTCGCATATTTTCATCTGCTTAGTATCTACACGGCATAAATTAACAGGTATGCCTTGTTTAGTAACTTCCCGCACCTTCTCTATCGACACCTCGCGATATTGATAGTCTTTATACGTGTCGAAGGCATACTGTGATAGCAGTTCTTTCCAGCATCCCCAAGAGTTCCAGTAAATATTTTCAAACTGCGCTGTCGGCACAGTACCGCTGTAAGCATAAATCGCTGTTGCCCAAGTGTAATCAAAGTTTGTGAGCAGAGATGACTCAACTAGCTTGCCACTTTCTCCATCAATTACATAACGTCCGAGATGGTTAATATCCATGCCACCAATCGACATTCCATAAGGCAAATTATCAGTGCTGCTGACAACAGATTGGTCATATTTGCGAATCCATTCAGACGGGTCCCAAGCTGTATTATGTGCTAAGTGCAGCGTAATTTGGTTGTTAGGATTTTCATAATCTGCCAAAAAGTGGGCTGCACCTCGCGGAATTACCACTTTCTTTGCCTTAACAGCCGAGTTTTGGGTATCGAGGTCAGAACGGCGCACAATATATATAGTGGTGTCAGGCGTTTCTGGATAGTCAAGATATTTTCTCAGCAGATTTTCTATTTGCGGATGCTTTGGCAAAGGACTCGTCAGCAGTTGCTCTGGGCCTAGTTTGAAAACTGTGTCCATCAGCACTACATAATCTTGAGTGACTGCTATTTGGTGCATACTTTGCTTAATTTTCACCGGAGTAGTGCTTTTTCCCTCATCTAGCACAACTTCCCATTTCTGCAATTCACTTTCACCATCCCAGCAAATTAAGTAGACAAAATCCTCCATCTTTCTTGCTGCTGGCAGCAGGATTTGTGCTAGCTTTACAAGGTTGAGTATTTCCAGGCAAAGTTCGTGAAAATTCTCAATTCCTTTCTCTAGCTCATATTTGAGAACTTGAATTAATTCATTCCAGATGTTTTCAAATCTTTGGGGAACATCCTTTTCTAGTAACAGAAGTTGCAGCAGTTCTCGAAAAATCTCAACAAACTCTTCTATCTCTTTCTCTAATTGTTGGTTTAAAAGGAGTTTCAGCACTAGTTTACAAAAATCATGAAAGATTTCTTCTCCCAACGGCAGCTTTGATTTCGTCTCCACAAGCAGTTGAGTAGGTTGGGAAACTTTCGTCAGTCGGTCTTCTACAGCTTTCAAAAAATCTTCAAATTCTTGCAAAGGTTTTTCTATATCGTTAAAGAGTAGGGGAGATAAGGCAGTAGCAATTGACTTACCATAATTAACGGCGAATAGCTTTTGCGTGTTGGTGTCGAAGAAAGGGTGAGCGGCGGTTGTAACAATTCCAAAGGGAAGCGGTAGTTCAATTTGTTCGCGCCACTCTGAATTTTTGCCTACAGGCGTAACAACTTCCAGAGTTTTGGGATCAATTTCATAGGGTCTTCCAGCATCCCAAGTAATTAACAAACGCTCATTTTGTCCGGGAAATTGCATGGGTAAGAATGCTGTATTTACCTCATTGCGAAAGCCGAGTGATGTTGACAACCGAGCCAGACCGTGATTATTAAACCTAAGCTCCTCATATTCCGTTCCAGGTACGCTGGCTTTGTCAGCATAAAAGCATGGTGTTTTCGCAATTCTTGTGGTCAACCGCACTTTTCTCTCTTCTTGAACTTTGTCAAAGTCGAGGCGGTAAATCATAGCATCGCCATTGAACAGTGGCGTACCGTCGCTGGATGGGTGGATTTGAAAAGTGCCGGGAACAGGTTTGCTGTCAACAGAACCCGCTGGCCCAATAATGAAGGCGTAGCCGTACAGTTCTGGTAGCTCTCCTTCAATTGTCAGTTCCAGGTAACTCAACTCTTCCCGGCTGACTGTGAGAACTGATTTTGGGAAGGGTGCGGACAGAGATTCCGGTGTGTAATTATTGGTCATTGCTTTAGTTTTAAGTTGCTTCGTTTATATAGTTCCCAAATCAACCATCAAATCACCTACCTCTTTTTGAGGCGTGGAGAACTCGGTTGGTTTGCAAAATCCAAAATTACTATCGCAGGTATAGCGAAGAAAGGGCATATGCTAGAACAAAAGCGACATAGGCAAAGAGTTAGCCCAGCAGAGCAGCCGCTACACTAACTCCATCGGAAATTTTTTGGCTGCCGCAAAATCTAAAATCGATATAAGCTGTTCTGCAAACAGGATATCCTGATGTATTGGCAGCAACAGCTAGGGAAGAAGCAGTGCTAGACCTTAAGCAGATACGGGAAAATCCACAAGACGTTCAAGAGCGACTGAATCATAAAGGCGCTCATCATGACATAAAGCCGATTTTGCAGCTAGACCAGCAGCAACGGGAACTCGAAGCGAAGCGAAGTCAGCTGCAAGCGCGGGGTAACGAAATTGGTAAATTAGTCGGACAAAAAATTAAATCTGGCAGTGACCCCAATGGCGCAGAAATTCAAACGCTGCGGGAAGAAGGCAACTCTGTCAAAACTCAGATTGCCGAACTAGAACCGCAAGAAAGAGAGCTGAAAGCCATAATAGAAGAACTTTTGTTAGCTCTCCCTAACTTACCCAGTCAGTCCACACCTATTGGTAAAAGTGAAGAAGAGAATGTAGAAGTACGCCGCTGGGGTGATGAATATATGCCCCCAAACTCTAATATTCTGCCTCATGAAGAAATTGGCGAGAAACTGGGGATTCTCAACTTTGAGCGTGCTGTCAAAGTCGCTAAAAGCCGATTTGTAACTTTAATCGGTGCTGGTGCGGCGCTGGAAAGAGCTTTGATTAGCTTTATGCTCGACCGACAAATCGCAGCAGGCTATGTGGAAGTTATTCCACCATTTCTCATCAACAGCGAATCCCTCAAAGCCACAGGTCAGCTGCCCAAATTTGCTGAAGAAAGCTTCAAATGCGACCAAGATGATTTGTGGCTGGCACCCACAGCTGAAGTACCAGTGACGAATCTCTATCGGGATGAAATCTTGGAAGCATCCCAGCTACCCATTTATCACTGTGCTTATACTCCCTGTTTTCGTCGGGAAGCTGGTAGCTATGGGAGAGACACGCGGGGGTTAATTCGACTGCACCAGTTTAATAAAGTTGAGTTGGTGAAATTCGTCCATCCTGATACTTCACCAGCAGAGCATGAATCGCTCGTAAGGGACGCGGAGGCTATTTTGCAGGCGTTGCAGTTGCCTTATCGGGTGATAGAGTTATGCACTGGCGACCTGAGTTTTAGTGCGGCGAAGTGCTACGACTTGGAGGTGTGGTTGCCTTCTGCTGGAAAATACCGCGAGATTTCCAGCTGCTCGAATTTTGAGGATTTTCAGGCGCGACGCGGCAGTATCCGCTTTAGAGAAACTGGGAAGAAGGGAACCCAGTTTGTCCACACCCTAAATGGTTCAGGTTTGGCGATAGGGCGGACAATGGCGGCGATTCTGGAGAACTATCAACAACCGGATGGAATCAGGATACCGCAAGTGCTGCAACCTTATCTGGGACGTGAGGTTCTGTGAAGAGAGGCAGGAGTTATGAGTTATTAATTTCTTACTCCTGACTCCTAGCTTTTGCAGCACCGTAGAATGAAGAAGTATGTAGTTAAGTTGAATAAATATAAGTATGCCAGTTTTCGCGGCGATCGCAGTCTTAGCGCTTTTGATAGTGGTACACGAGCTGGGTCATTTTATGGCAGCTCGTCTTCAGGGAATTCACGTTAATCGCTTCTCTCTGGGTTTTGGGCCGATTTTGTGGAAATACCAGGGAACGGAAACCGAGTATGCCGTCCGCGCTTTTCCTCTAGGCGGTTTTGTTGGTTTCCCCGATGATGACCCCGACAGCAATATTCCCCCCGAAGACCCTAATCTGCTACGCAACCGCCCCATCCTCGATAGAGCGATTGTCATCAGTGCTGGTGTTATCGCCAACTTAGTTTTTGCCTACTTGCTCCTTGTGACTCAACTCGGCTTTGTGGGCATTCCAGACTTTAACTACAAGCCTGGGGTTGTGGTTACTCCAGTGGCCTCAGATGTTACTTTGGCTGCACTCCAGGCTGGCATCAAAGCCGGAGATGTGGTTCTGTTGGCAGATGGTCAACCACTCAAAGCATCTAGGGAAGCTATCCCGACGCTGATGAAAGTGATTCAAGACCATCCCAACCAGCCCATCCCGCTGAGTATCGAACGTCAGGGTCAAAATATATCTTTGACTGTGACACCAGAACCAGGCGCAGATGGAAAAGGTCGCATTGGTGTCAAACTGGCTCCTAACGGTACACCACTCCGTCGGCACTTGGATAATCCTGTGGACATTTTCACGACAGCTGCCACAGAATTTCAACGAATCGTGAGTTTAACAGTTCAGGGTTTTGGGCTGCTAATCAGTAACTTTGGCGAAACAGCTAATCAGGTCGCAGGCCCGGTTAAGATTGTGGAACTTGGGGCAAATATTGCCAAGTCAGATGCAGCAAATCTGTTTCAGTTTGCTGCCCTCATCAGCATTAACCTGGCTATCATCAACATTTTGCCTTTACCCGCCCTGGATGGCGGTCAGCTGGCTTTCTTGTTGATTGAAGGCTTAAGGGGTAAGCCTTTGCCTACAAAAATCCAAGACGGCATTATGCAAACCGGATTGATGCTGCTATTGGGTTTAGGTATTTTCTTGATTGTGCGAGACACTTTTAACTTGGAGTCGGTACAAAGATTATTTCAGTGAGCATTACTCATAAATCGTCAAGCCAGCAGCAGCGGGCTTTGGAGATTCTAATTCGCCTGAAGCGACTGTATCCAGTTGCCCCCTGTACGCTGAACTACAAAACGCCAGTGCAGCTTTTGGTAGCAACTATTCTCTCGGCGCAGTGTACGGATGAGCGGGTAAATCAGGTGACACCAGCGTTATTTGCTCGGTTTCCTGATGCGATCGCTTTGGCAAACGCTGATATTATCGAGTTGGAAAATTTGATCCGTTCCACTGGTTTTTATCGCAACAAGGCGAAAAATATTCAAGGGGCAAGCCGCTTAATTGTGGAAAAATTTGGCGGCGAGGTGCCACAACGAATGGAATTGTTGCTGGAATTGCCAGGGGTGGCGCGTAAAACGGCTAATGTGGTTCTAGCTCATGCCTACGGTATTAATCAGGGCGTGACGGTGGATACTCATGTGAAACGTCTCTCGCACCGCTTGGGTTTGACAGAACATACAGACCCGATTCGCATAGAGCGGGATTTGATGAGAATATTACCTCACTGTGAAGAATGGGAAAACTGGTCAATTCGTTTGGTTTACCACGGTCGGGCAATTTGTAAGGCTCGGAATCCTGAATGCGATGCTTGCGTTCTTGCCGATTTGTGTCCTTCTGCCAATGTGTCCCAGTCAAATTCTGACCAGGTAAGCATAGTCACGGTTCCTCTTGCCATCCCTGAAGAACCCCTGCCTAACCCTCCCCGTTAACGGGGAGTGAACAAATTATTGATGTTTAGAATATAATGGAGAATGGTGTCTAAATCTGCGGAAGAATTGATTCATGGCTAAAAAGAGCATGATTGAGCGGGAGAAAAAGCGCGAGCGGCTGGTAGAAAAGTATGCCGATAAGCGTGCAGCGTTGCAGGAAGATTTTGATAATGCAACCACCCAACAACAAAAGCTGGCAATTCATCGCCAAATCCAGCAATTGCCTCGCAACAGTGCGCCCACCAGACTGCGGAACCGCTGCTGGGTAACTGGTCGTCCTAGAGGTGTTTATCGGGATTTCGGCCTGTCTCGGAACGTCATGCGGGAATGGGCGCACCAAGGCCTGTTACCTGGTGTGGTTAAGTCTAGCTGGTAGTCCTTAGTCCTTAGTCCTTAGTTGATTGTGTTTGACCAAGGACTAATGACTATTAACTATTGACCACAACAGCGGTCAATGCCAAGGCTGTCTAAAAGTAAGTCGCTGACAGCATTAGCGATCGCAAACTCGCTGTAGAAACTCTTAGAAAAGTCAAACGCCTGCATTTCTGTCAGGATAGCAATAACTAACGAACCCAGATCGTTTTCGCCTTCCATCCGTTGACGGACATAGATTTGGGACGCTCGGCGGGCTATTTCCTGATTGACAGGCTCTGGGATAAATTCTTGGTCAAGCCAAGTATGTAAAGATTTTTGCAGCCATTCACCTTCCTGTTGGGCATTTTCGGCTGGTGGTAGTGTGATGGGTGGAATTGGTTCAGGCATTTGCTCTATCAATTTTTGCGTATCAGCTTTTAAATTTCATCTGCCAATTTCACGATTTTAAAAGTGAAGGCAGTATTTTAAATATTAAGGTTGCACGCTGCTGTTTCGGGATATCTACAACCCTGTCGGGCTAAGTGCATGGAATTTGATATTTCCAACATTATCCAGGGGTATGCTCAAGGCTACTTTCTGATGGCGGATGACGATGATAACTTGGGGTGGTACTCCAGCCGTCAGCGGACGATGATACCCCTAGATGACCGATTCCGCTACCCAACCTCACTTAGGCGCGTCCTCAACCAGGAACGCTTCACTGTCGCTGTCAACCGGGATTTTCAAGCGGTTGTTGCTGGGTGTGCGGACAGGGAAACCACCTGGATTTCGCCTGAGTTAAAGAAGATTTACTGGAAATTATATCAAGCTGGTTGGGCTTATAGTTTTGAAACTTGGCAGGGAGATGAGTTGGCGGGGGGAATTTTAGGAATTGTCATCGGCGGTGCTTTTATTGGCGAGTCGATGTTTTTCCGAATTCCGGAGGGGTCGAAGGTGGCGATGGTCAAGTTGCAAGAAAGATTGCGATCGCGCCAGTTTGTTTTTTTTGATGCTCAAATGATGAATCCCCACTTGGAACGTTTTGGTGCTTATATAATTGACGATACAGATTATCAAATTTTGTTGCAGGAAGCGTTACAACGTCAGTGTTTTCTGATATAGCAATTCTTCAACGAACCGCCCAGACGCGACCGAGCGCAGAAGAAGAGAATTTCATCAAAAGTTCTGCCAAAGCCACCTTGCCCAATTTGTTTGATGGCTCGATAACGATCTTGTAGCAGTAGGTTTGCACCGCAACTAGTAGACTGTCAAGATAAAAATGATGGGTAAAGACGCTTGAGCTTAATACGAGCATCAGCAGTAGTAAATTGCCAATTAATCTTAAGAGATTCTCGATTTCGTTGTTCTTCCCAAGCAGCAATCTCTCGCTGCAAAGACTCCTTATCCGGAATGCGACGGTCGAGGCATTGGCCAGATAAAACACTCAATTCAATTTCAGCCATATTCAACCAACTACCATGTTTAGCAGGGTAAGCGCACCTCAAACGCTATTTACAGATAGGGTCTAGGTTTTCAATGGGATCGGGTAGTGCAGCTGCTAATACCGTTAGCATATAGGTATCATCCATAGCAGCCTGCTTTGACTTCTGCCGTAGACTGCGCTTGCCGGTCGCTTCTCGATTGAGGGCATTGACAGCAAAACGGCGCTTTAGCGCGAGGTTGTGGGGGGCATGGAGAGAACGGACACGGCAACCATCCTCGGCAAACGTGACATCCAGCGTCCAATGTAAAGAATTTTCAATGCCCCAGTGTTGCCGAATCGCCGCAGCAATTCTGGAACTCTGAGGTGGTAAACTGCTTAGGTAAAATTGAATTTCGTGAGTGGTTTTATTCCATAAATGACGGGTGCGTTCAACCACCACAATCGT